>NZ_VZQP01000068.1:0-35685 GCF_014397655.1 Paraburkholderia sp. UCT31 | reverse complement strand
CGGGATAAGCTCACGCGCCCAGATCATCTCATTGGTGTCGTAAGGACCGAAGCTGGCATCGCGCACCAGACGCGTTGCAATGGCGGTGAGCGTGACTGCGCGCAATTGAGGATAGCTGCCCACCCGGGTCCAGGTGTCGAACGCGACTGGCGCGTCATGTGCCCCGTAGACCGCTGCGGCAGTTTCCTGGGCGTCGACACATGTTCTCGCCTGTATGCGATTACTGCGGATTAGGCTCGTCCTCGTCGGCTTCTTCGCCGTCCTCTGACTCAATCCGGGTTGTTCCACCTGTCGCAGGTGGGTCACTGGCGGGGAAGCTCTCTTCAACAGCCTTGTCAACATCCGCCTCGGACTTGTCACTTGCGGGGTTCTTCTGCTTCGGGCTGGTGGCCATTTCAGTCTCCGGTTGGGTGGAATGAATTGATACAGCAAGGTGTATTCTGCAAATCAGGGTGAGCGCAATTTTCTCGACAGTTTTCGTCTGAGGTCTGCTTGTCTGGACGAGCACATGGCGCGAGCGCACATCGGCAATCAGGAAGAAGAGGGCGAGCGGTATGACCAGATGAAGCTGGTCATGGAGTAAGCCGCCACGGGCGGCTCTCGGTTTTATGGGCGCCTTTGAGGCGCTCACAATCTCAAGCGACCGGCTTTGCCGGTGGTATTTGACTACCGCGCCCATCGCGGGCGGAGTGGACACGATTTACGCCGCCACTGATGAGTACCCTCACTCTTTCGGCTCTGCCTCTTCGTATCCCGAACCCAGGTCGGCACCGGTGGTTGGGTCAGAACTTGTGTCCGAAGCTGTCCGTGCAGCCATCGCACTCAGCACTTTCGCGTCCGCGCCGGAGATGTTGGCGGAAGCCAACCCATCGCCCCCGTCGACGGCAGGTTCGGGCGTCTCAACAAATTCCCAACCGGGGCCGTCGTTCCAGGGACCGCGTGGCGCATCATCGCCCTGTGACAGGTTGTAATAGACGTTCGTAAATTCGGGCACGCCAGGACGCTTGCCTTGCGGGAAGTTTGGTTGAATTGAATGCAGGGCTTTCTCGAAGGACTTCTGGTGAGCAATCTCCCGCGTCATGAGGAAGCCAAGCGCTTCGGAAATGCTCGGGTCGTCGGTCACGTTCATCAGTCGCTCGTAGACAATCTTTGCGCGCGCCTCCGCCGCTATATTTGAACGCAGGTCTGCCGTCGGCTCACCGATAGTGTCGATGTACGCCGCGCTCCACGGAACCCCGGCTGAATTCGTAAGAGCCGGGCCGCCTCCGTACAGCAGCGCTGTCGTGTGCGAATCATTTCCTCCGCCTGTGAGCGAACGGTAGAGTTCGGCCTCCGACTCCACAGCTTCTGCGAGTTGTCCCTTCGCGCCTTTATTGAGCATTGCCACGATAGAGCCGATGATTTCCAGGTGGCTCAGCTCCTCGGTTGCGATGTCAAAGAGCAAATCCTTCCGACCGGGGTCATCCTCTCCGACCGCCTGTGTGAAGTATCTACAGGCTGCCGCCAGCTCACCTTGCGGTCCGCCGAATTGTTCCAGCAGGAGGTTGGCGAGGCCGGGATTCGGCGCTGAGACGCGGACCGTATATTGAAGCCGCTTGTTGTGCACAAACATGTCATTTCTCCATAGGACGCCGGGTAACGGGCTACCGGATGGCCGGACCTGCCCTCACAGCGATGCGCACGTTACTTTGGCTGGTTAGGTAACTCCCGGACAGCGACACGCTGCAATCCTGAATGCCGCACCCTGCTGGGCGCCCGGGTCTCAGAACTGGGGTTGCTCTGGCGAATGTGCAGCGAGGCTACACGGTGGAAAGAACATTGCGCTGGACACCGCGCATGCAGCGTTCCTGACCGGTGAAGTGCGGCAATCGCGCCGAGTCTTCGTCACGCGGCGTTCGAATTCCCACGCGGTGCAACCCTCCTTGCCCCGCTACGCACACGTCTTCACCGCCGCCCATCGCGAAGACACTCAGGCGTTCGCGCGGCGATTGTTGCCACGAGAAGTTTGCAAGCCGGCGAGCGCCGGAGACATCTGGGAATTGTCTCGCCACACGCTGGGCGCGGGTGTCCCATCGGGTCAGGCATGTTGCTGAGCGGGAATGGTGTTTGCGCCGGTGCGCTCACACCGCGCTTTCTTGCAGATGCGGTTCCCAACCGACTGAAGGAGTAGACATGCCTACGAAGACGTTGAAGGATTTGTTCATTCATTCGCTGTCCGACATTTACAGTGCCGAAAAGCAGATGACAAAGTCGCTTCCCAGGATGGCACGTGCAGCGACGAACCCGGGACTTCGGTCGGCCTTCGAGACGCACCTGGAAGAAACGCAAGGCCAGATTGAAAGAATTGACCAGGTAGTGGAAGCCAGCGGAATCAAACTCAAGCGTATCAAGTGCGTCGCAATGGAAGGTCTGGTCGAAGAAGGCCAGGAGCAGATTGACGAAATCGAGAAAGGCCCGGTGCTGGATACAGCCCTCATCGCAGCGGCGCAGAAAGTCGAGCACTACGAAATTGCTTCATACGGCTCGTTGATAGCACTGGCTAAACAGCTGGGCGAAACGGCTGCTGTCAAACTTCTCGGTGAAACTCTGAAAGAGGAAAAGGCGACCGACGACAAGCTATCTCTGCTCGCAGAAGAGAAGGTGGCGGCAGAGGCTTTAGGGAAGTAGGCCGTCCGACGCTTGGCAGCGGCGGGCGGGCGCCGCGGGGACTCCGGGTCGGGGACCGAGCTACTCAAAAAAACAAGTGACGCGGATGCATTCTGCCGACACCGCCCACCGTGTTAGCGATAATCGGAAATCAGCGATTTGCGACGCGTGCCACTGCAGCCGGCGCGTCCTTATTGGTCCGCCAGTCTCGCGACACCGAAGGCCAATTTGACCGCCACCCGTGACGATTATCGGGCGCGCAATTTTTTCTAAAAGGCACATCACTTGCGCAGCCTTGAGCCACTTAACCAAGAGAATGGAGGTTCAAATGGACGAGTCTCAGCAAACCACCAACCCCGGCTTCGCCGGTTTATCTCAACCGGGCGATAGCTCGACGGCGAAGTCCGACGACAATGACCAAGGACGAGCAAACGGTGCCCGGGCTCTGGCCGACCTGAAGGACAAGATTGCTGGTGCACAGCAGGTGGTCAAGACGAAGTACCGTGTCGTCTCTGAATCGACCGACGATTATGTTCATGAAGCTCCGTGGAAAGCGGTCACGATGGCACTCATCGGCGGACTCATCATCGGAATGCTTGCTCGCCGCTAACGCGGATTTAACTCTATAGGAAAAGAAACATGGACCCGGTCTCGCATGGAATCATCTTCTGGCTGATTATCGGCGGCATCGCTGGCGCCTTGGCGGGTCGCATCGTCGACGGCGGCGGCTTCGGCATCGTGGTCGACATCATCGTGGGGATTGTCGGAGCATTCATAGGAGGTTGGCTTGGTGGGGCGCTGGGTCTGCACCTGGGAAGCGGCATAATCGGCTCACTGATTACGGCGCTGATTGGCGCGGTCATCCTGCTCGCTGTCCTGCGACTTGTCAGCCGAGGTCGGGCGCGGCAACTCTAGAGCTTTCAATATTTTATACGCTGAACGTACCGCTACTGACGGCAAGTCGGTGGAACCTGGGTCAGTCGGCAGCCGACCGAGCACTGACAAAGAGCGAAGAAGATGCGGCGGACCGCAGCTTCATCGCCGACTCAACTGAAGCGCGTTACGTTTCAGTTTCGGAACGCCTTGGCGTCGGTCCTTGCCCTTCCCGCACCGCGCCCGGATGTGCAGTCAGCCTACGGGAGAACTGGTGGTAACCATCGGCTGAGGCTACGCTCGACGAAAGGGCTTTCCGACCTAAAGTAGTGCGCCGGATGGCCGAGCTCACCACACAATGCGCGCGCCTGGTCGCTGGAGCTAAGCACCTACGCCACCGCGGTAAGTCGCGGTGACGTAGGCTCTCGAGCGACAGACTGGCTGTCCGCATGGCGCGGCTTGCCCATTGGTGTTTTTCAGTGCTCACTCGGCCGGAAAGCTGGGTCATTCTCCACTACGTCCTGGGTCGCTGACCAGTACGGCTGCCGGTTGTAGTAGCTGTACGTTGACTCTCCCCATTTCGCATCTGCCATGGCGGGCCAGTGGTCCTTGTCGAAGCCCGGGTCGTCCTTGAGGCGCTGTGCCGTGATGTCGACGAAGAAACACTTCTGGTCCGTATCGAGGGTCAGCGCACTCCATGGGATGGCATGCAGGTTAGACCCCATCCCAAGAAAACCGCCTTCAGACAGCACCGCGTAGGCGATGCGTCCGTTGCGGACATCAAGCATGATGTCTGAAATCTTTCCCACGTGTTCGCCGTCTGAAGACATCACCTTGGTCCCGTCGAGCGTCGCGGCAGCCATGACGTCTGGCCCCGGTCCTTCGCCAACACCTCCGCCCACGATATTCGCTCCGCCTCGGGTAGCACCTTGCGGGTTGATTGAGCCCATGATTCACCTCCATCGAAAATGGTGCTTCCTTAACGAGCAAGCAGCATACCTCCGCAGGCGGGTGCCCACGAATTCGGCGCGAAAGGCTGGATGGTCTCCGGATGCGCAATTTCGGTGCAGACGTTCGCGCTAAGCCCGCAGGACCAACGCGAGGTCATTGAGTGACAGCGGTTTGATGAGAAAAGCGTCGAACATCCGTTCGTCGGCTGCGGGCATGCTGGTTGCGCAGTTGCTGCCCGTCAAGGCCACGAGCTTCGTCTGCGAACATTGCGCGCGAAGACAGAGCAACTGTGCCAGTTCCGGACCGTCCACGCCTGGCATTGCGATATCAATGAGGGCAACATCAGGACTGAAAGACTTGACTATCGCGAGGGCGTCAGGTCCGTTTGTCGCCCGCTTCACCTCATGCCCTTGCAGTTCCAGCCACGTGCCCAACGCCTCCGTGGCGTCTGCGCTGTCATCGACAAGCAGGATGCGTTGGGGGCTGACCGTTCCCTGACCTTCACCGGCGCTCGCGATGGCGACGGTCCCAATATGTGCCGTCACCAGGTGTTTGACGACAGCCAGTCCGATTCCGAGACCTCCCGTCGCGCGCTTTCGGGCGGACGCTGACTGGGTGAACGTTTCGTAAACGGGCATCTTTTGATTTTTCGATACGGGCACGGCGCGACCAATGGCCACGATACTTCCTGTCGATGACGACCCGAACATTCTGCGACCTCTGTGGTGGTTGATTGAGCCTTCAGGCGGATTCACGGAGGCATTTGGTGATGCGCCTGACATCTCGCCGCTGACGCCTATCGCACCGACGCGAACTTCGGCACATGGCGCCCTCAAGAGAAGACGCGAGGCGCCCTCGGAATGCCGTTCGTTCACCGGTTACGCCCAATACCTTGAGGGCATCGGGGCCCAACGCGAGGGCGCCGGAGCCGGCATATTGACGCGGTTTTTGGAACAGCACAAACGCCGGGCCAGGAGCGAGCTGACGCCAGACTCAAGGGCTTTCAGGTCGACGGGCTTGGAGAAGAACATGTTCCACAGCGCGGACTTATCTTTGGGCGGCAACTCGCCAGATGTCATTACCACCGGAATCTGCGCAAGTGAGGGGTAAAATTTCAGCCGCTCGCAGAGGGCTATGCCGTCCATTCCCGGCATGTTCCAGTCGGTGATAATCAAATCAGGCAGATGGCGCCCTGCCAACGCCAGCGCCGGTTCACCGCTATCGGCGAGCAGCACCCGATGACCACTTCGCTCGAAAACCAGCTGAAGCATCCACAGTGATTCATCGTCATCGTCGACCAGGAGAATGAGAGCCATAGCGCAGCAACCCGGAACATATCGATTTTGCGCATTAAGCATGCCGCCTTGCACAACCGCGGGCCTGCGCCCTCGAAGACTCTTTGTAGTTCGTCATACTCGGCGGCCGTGCGCTGAGAGCGGCGCTCTATCGTCAGTGCATTCGGTATTTTAACGGGAGCGTGACGACGCTGTCGCCGAGGCCAGGCTGGAGCGCCCTAGGACCGACATACGCGTTCCAGCCGTCAGGGTTGCCGCCAATCGGTGGCATGCGGCGCCTGCTACCAGTTCAGCGACGCGTGCCGGCTCGTGCGACGCCGCCGGAGTCGAGATGCACCGGGAGTAAGTCGTTCAACTACATCCGCGTTCGAAATTTCAAGGTCAGAATTGACGTTGCTTCAAACGCGAAATAACTTCGGTGTAGCGAGCGTATTGAGGGGACAATCCCAAAGAGACGCGAGCATGCAGGCTAGGCGACCGGTCGCTCGTCGTCGGCCTATTCAACCGATGCGCGGCTCGAAAACCGTCGGTATTCTCACCGACTTGCGCGAAGTCGCGCCATATCTGTGGCTGCGAATCGTCTTGTCGTGGAGGTCGCACCGCAAACTTGAAATCAGCTCTCGTAGTCAAATTCAAGGGCACGGTCGCCCTCATTGCAGGCGCCATTACACAGACCAGCGCGCTGCTGCTTTCAGTCACTGTCGACCTGAGCGCGCGGGCGCCGCTCCTCCGACCGCTCTTGTCGTGTATGGCGCGACGACCGTATTGCTTGCCTACCGATGGGTCGTTTTGGACGCGCGCAGGGCATTTGCCGCAGCGGTCAGAAAACGCCATGTGGTTCTGGAGGGCAGCCCGCCGCTTTCCTGCGTCTCCAAGCAACAGATTTCGAGCTGAAAGGCGTCGCCCACAGCTCTTCGCTTGCCCAGCATCACGTCCGCCGCCCCGGCCCGCGAAAGGCCCCCGTCGCGGAGGCGGCCAGGGAAAGGCTTCCAGGCGTCCAGTACGCGCGTCTGCGGTGGCGGCACGCTGCGGGGCACGCCACATGCGGCCGTGGAGCCAAGCGGGGCGCCCATGAGCAGGATATTGCTGGCTGGCAACGAGCTCACCTGATTGAGATTCTGCGAATGTCCCTGGAAGCCGACGGGCATCAGATGATGACGGCGCTGGATGACGCTCACCTGGTTGGAGGCCGTCCGGTCATCCTGCTTTCCGATGCCCCGCTGCCGACAGACCGGCACGCGCCCCTTTACGACGCCCATCTCCGGAAGCCAGTGGCCGTTGAGCAGTTGCTAACGCTGGTTTCGCAACTGGTTTCAAAGCGACAGAATGCAGCTCAAGTACAGAGGCACTAGCCGGGGCGCCTCGGTGTCAGATTCCAGTCACCTGGAGGCATACGAAGCCAGGACGATTGTCGCGCATCGGCACCGCTGCATTTCAAAACCAGCGGCGGAAACATCCGCCGCACCGACATTTGAGTGGGCCAGTAGGTCAGGGAAGAGCTAACGCCGCTCGGGGCCGTTGATTCCGCACGGTGCATCCACATCGCCGACGGCGGCCCACGGGACACTGCTTCGGCGCGACGCATCCATCTCATGCCCTTTACTGCCAGCCCGGACAGGCCCGCCGCAAATCGGGCCAGCCTCGGGTCTGGTTGCACACGCGGATATATGCCCGTCACGGTGCATTTTCGTCCGGCGGCTGGTCGCCGGGAGACGGCTCCGGAGGCGTCTCCTCGTCGGGAACGTCTTCGTCCGGTTCTGTTCCTGGAACGTCGCCGTCTGTCTGCGTTCCAGCATTCTCGTCCGGCCCGATTTTCGTCGCTCCACCGGTCGACGGCGGGTCGCTCGCAGCGAACGTATCTTCGACAGCTGTATCGACGTCCTTTTCCGATTTGTCGTCGGCCGCGCGTTGCTGGGTAGGATGGGTAGCCATTTCCAACTCCTGATGGTTTGTGTTCCGAGAGGCCGCAAAGGCTGTTCCTGAAACGGCATCAGCCTGCGCGGCAAGAAGGCGAGCGATGGTAGAGCGGCGCCAAGAGCGCAAATCAGCGCAGACCCTCCGTGCGGGGAAGAACCGTCAGTGCATTGTTGGCATCCCAAAAAAACCGGACTTCCAGGGGAGCAAATCCGCTCCGTCCGGTCGTATCCGTTGTGAGTTGTCGTCTGACCGGATGTCGCACTTGTTTCGGCTTTCCAGAAACTGGTTTTCCGGTGCTAAGCTTGCAAAACAGCCGGGAGGATATCGACTGACCTCCGACTGGTGGCCTGTGCAGCCGTAATCAGAAGCCGCGCGAGCTTCCTGCCGCCGGCTACGAGGAGAAGTCCATGGCAGCGCGCTCAATCGCATCGTTGACCCTTTCATTCGGCTGGTTTCCATCCCCGTCAAACTGTATTCGGCCACCGAGAGCGCCTCAGGTGTTGGCTTCAATCTCCTGACGCCAGAAGGCGGTCGGGTCAAGCAGCAGTACATATCGGAGGCCACTGGCGCGGTCGTCGCACGCGCGGATATGAAGAAGGGATACGAATTTGAAAAGGGGCAGTTCGTCGTCTTCGCTCCCGACGAACTCAAGGCGCTCGAGGAAGGTGCGAGCCACGTTGTTGAAATTGTCTCGTTCGTCCCGGAGAAGTCAGTGGACCCGCTGTACTACGACAAGGCGTACTTCATCGCTCCGGACAAACGCGGCGGCAAACCCTACAGCCTGCTGCAACTGGCCATGCGAGAAAGCGAACGCTGCGCGCTTGCAAAATGGTCGTACAAGGGAAAAACCCGAATCGTTCAGATACGACCGGCGGAAGACGGGATGGTTTTCCAGCAACTGTTGTTCGCAGATGAGGTGCGCGCATTGAGCGATTTGCATATCGAACAGGAGCCTGTAACCGCCACGGAACTCAAGCTTGCGCTGCAAATCATCGACCAGGTCTCCGAAGACGCTTACGACCCGTCGGCTTATGAAGACGAGGAGAAGAAGCGGATTCTCGAGACCATCGACCGGAAAATCGCGGGCAAGCAGATTGTGTCTCCAGAGGAGACCACGAGTGAGTCGGGCGGCCAGGTAATTGACCTGATGGAAGCTCTTCGGGCGAGTCTCAGCGCCAACAAGGCGAAACGGGACGTACCGGCGAAGACGGCGCCGGCCAGGACAACGGCAACGAAGAAGAACACCGCCGCTGACGTCGAAGTGTTGGCAGCCAAACCAAGGCGCCCTGTCAAACGAGCCACACCGAAAGCCGACATCAAAGAGGCGCAACCGGCAAAGGCTCGGGCACGCAAGTGACCAGACGGAATCAGTCGAACGATTACTCGCTGCGCAGCCTTCAATCGCTGCTGGGAGTTTCGCGTCGGGTGCTTTCCGGGCTGATTGAAGCCGGATTTGTTCACCCTGCACGCGGCCGAAGAAACGAACTTCGGTTCTCTTTCCAGGACGTAGTGGTCCTGCGCACAGCATTTCAGTTGCAATTAGCGAAAGTCTCATCACGGAAGATTCTGAAGGCGCTTGCCAAGCTGAAAGCCGAGCTCCCTGATGAGCTTCCACTGTCTGGAATTCGAATCACATCGGTAGGCGAGAGCGTGGCGGTCAGGTCAGGACAGGCCCAATGGGACGCTGCCTCGGGCCAGCATCTGCTCGACTTCGAGGTGGCGCCTATTCGAGGTGATGTCGCGTTTTTCGAATCGGCACCACGAAACCGGGCGAATCGTGAACAACAAGCGGAGGAGTGGTTCGCGCTTGCGGAACAACTGACGGGGACCGATGCTGTCGGCGCAGAACACGCTTATCGGAAAGTGCTGCAGCTCGCGCCATCGCCGCACTACCATGCATTTATCAATCTGGGCGTATTACTGTGCGAGGCAGAAACGCGCTGCGATGAGGCATTGTCCGTTTTTGACGGGGCGTTAGAGCACTTCCCTGATGACGCGTTACTGCACTTCAACCGCGCGGTCGTTCTCGAAGAGCTGAAACGCTATGATGCTGCGGCGACAGCCTATCAGCGATGCATAGAACTTGACCCGACGCATGCCGATGCTCACTTCAACCTCGCCCGGCTGAGCGAGATTCGTGGTGACAAACAAGGTCTCGTTCGGCACCTTAGTGCTTATCGCCGGCTGATTGGCTGAACTGGGATTCGCCGGCGAATCATCTGGTTCAGAGCACGGCTTGCGGCCTATCAACTCGTACAGGAGGGTGCCGAAACTCCGCGGCATGTCCGGCCACGGCCTGATGCAAGAACGTACAAAGCTGCAGATGCGGCGTTCGGCATCGTTCTCGTGACGCAACTGTTCTGTCGAAGTTCATCGGCGTGACTTGTCCTCCACCCACGTCTTACTTGTCCTCCACCCACGCGCTACTTGTCCCCCACCCACGTTTTACTTGTCCTTCACACACGGAAAATGGGTATCCACTTCCGAAAACTGCGCTGCTGGCAAGACGTTTTCTCGGGCGAGCACCCCGGTAATCTTATAATCTTTAATCTGTGTAGTCCCCTACGCGTGAGCGGCGAGTCTCCCGAGATTGGCTCTTGATAGCGTTTCTGCCGAATTCGCTTGAGTTTGGGTGAACCGCGGCTCATTTCCGGGCGTAGGGTTTATGGCAGCCAGGACGAGCAGTTGGCGCGCGCGCACGTAGTTCGAAGTCACCGCACCTCAGCGACTTCCTGGCTGCCCTATGCGCAGTCTCAAGAAAGCTGTTGCAGAAAATTCGCTTGTGCTGCGATTCGCGCTCTCCCGTGCCATTAGTTCACGTTTTCTTGTGGTCGTTGTCGCAGGCTCCTGCTTTCAGGCTCGGAGTCCTGTTGTGCGACGCGGATATTGGTCGAGTATCCTTTCGCGTGCGCTGGGTTCTGGATTCGTCAAGTTGGCACACACGCGGTCAACCGTCGCTCTATCTCGGCTTCTCGGCCAGCAAGTGTCCTGAGAATTTTGGGCCATGGCCCAACATGGACACCCTCATTGCTCGGTTCAAACCTGAAGACAATGTAGGCGATACTCTGATGACGGAGACCCGCCGTACGACGAGCACCGGTTGGCTGTGTGACGACTATTTCCACTGTCGCCAGCGATTCCAC
The DNA here is from genome assembly GCF_014397655.1 of Paraburkholderia sp. UCT31. Taxonomy (NCBI): domain Bacteria; kingdom Pseudomonadati; phylum Pseudomonadota; class Betaproteobacteria; order Burkholderiales; family Burkholderiaceae; genus Paraburkholderia; species Paraburkholderia sp. UCT31. The sequence goes on along the minus strand of NZ_VZQP01000068.1, from coordinate 24,860 downwards.
CAGGCGGTCTCATTTCAAGGTATTGGCATGGTGGGAACCGCCATCGACAGTTTAACGGCTTGGCGAATGGCTGTGATTGCCAGCAACCCCGCGATGCCCATCTTCGTCGCTCCCCATCATTTTCATCATTTTCATCATCTTCGAACCACCGGTGCGGAAGAGGGTCATTTCGCACTTGCTGCAATCCTACATCCTTGAGCGTTATCTCAAGCTTGGGCGCCTTTTGTCGATTTACGTTGAACATTTTTAACCCTATGCTAATCAGTGAATACTCGATACCGGTACAAGCCGGAACGAGGAGACATTGGGAGCAACACCTTGCGCATCGCACTCATTGAGTCGAGCCACTCACGAACGTACGAGCGCTGTTGTTGATACTCGCGAGTTTCTGCGAATGCTCGTCGTGTCGGACAGTCTCGCAATCTCACCTCACGTCAAGGACCTCGCCAACACGCTGCTCCGGCACTATCCGCTGGATGTCGACATCGACGTGTCCGCAGCTGCGCTACCCGGGGTATGGGTTCATCCAAAGCACGGTAGGTGAGTTGGAATAAGCTCCTACGCATGAGCGGCGACGCTTATATATCCTTGAGCGATGCGCCTCTCGTTACTCGCACTTTATAGCCTTCCTGCCAAGCTCTCGTTTGATTGCTTCAATTGCTGTTCAATTTAGAACGCGGAGTTCGGGCAACCAGGACGAACGATTGGCGCACGCGAATTACCTCTGCCACCGAAGTCGGCCGCCTGCACACTCCACAAGTCGCGGCCATGCGACCAGAAGTCTCCAGTGCTTCGAGGCGCTTCTTGCATGCCCTGTGAACAGTTTCGAGAAAAGTGCTGTAGCAATGCAGCTTGCGCCCTTCGCGTTCCTCTTTCCGAAAACCTGTTGCCGAACATCGGCGAAGTTACGAACATGCTTTACCTCGTCGCAGGCGCTTCTTTCGGTGACACGAGAAAAAGCTTTGCCAGGCTCGAGGCTCGCACGCGATTAGCAGACTTGCAAATTCAGTCCAGTTACCGCGGCCACATTCCTGCGCGATGGAAAAAGCCATTCGATGTTACATCCCTTGCCGAACAGCGGAGCCCCGCCGAATAGGTCCGTAATGTGGACTGTTGTGAACCCGTGCACCGGATTTTTAACCGTCTTCAAAAGCAAAAACTTTACAAAAAGCTCAGCGCTTGAGAACTGACGGTCGCTTATGTATTGATTAAACAGGGTTTGTGCACGATAGTGGTGCCTTCTATGCACCGTAATTGATGCAGATAGCGTTAGTTCTGATAGTCCATAATGCGGAATTATTTGTTATTGACCGGATTGAATTTGGGGGTGGCAGCTTTATAGTGGACTCACGTAAACGCTCTTCAGCGCAACGTTCGCTGGGTCTGGCGATGTCTGGTTGGGTGAACCTGGGTGCTCTCGTAGAACGTCGAAGGTAAACAATTTGCATACACGTGAGGAAACGAAGATGAATAGCGAAATCCGTGACGAGAAAAAGGTCGTCTTGATTACCGGCGCCGGCATCGGCATCGGCCGCGCGACTGCTTACGCATTCGGCGCGTTGGGGTATCGAGTTATCGTGACCGACGTTCTGGAAGCCGAGGGTCGGGCTGTCGCCACTGCGATAGAAGCGAGCGGCGGCGCAGCTGAATTTCATCTGCTCAACGTCCGCGACAGCGCGGCCTGTAATGAGGTCGTGAACGGCGTCGAGAAACGCTACGGTGCAATCGACACTGTCGTCGCGAACGCCGGAATAGCGCACAAAGTGCCTCTATCCGAGCTGACCGATGAAAAGTGGGACTTCACCATGGACATCGACCTCAAGGGCGCGTTCCGAATCATCCGCGCTGCAGTCCCGGCGATGAAGCAAAAGCGTCAGGGCAGCATTATCGCCGTGTCCTCCATCATGGGGGTCGCTTACGGCTGGGACGAGCACGCTCACTATTCGGCTGCGAAGGCTGGGGTCGTGGGGCTGGTCCGAGGCCTGGCCGTCGAACTCGGCCGCGACGGGATTCGGGTCAACGGTCTCGCTCCGGGATTCGTTCGCACTGCACAGGCTCTTTCCGAGCAGCACTCGCTTGGCGCGGCCGGTCTGGACGCGGTTGGCAGCAAGATTCCCCTCGGACGTGCCGGAGAGCCGGAAGACATGGCGGATGTCATCACCTTCATGGCATCGGAGAAGGCACGCTACCTCACAGGCCAGACCCTGACCGTCGACGGCGGCCTGGTCATCCAAAGCCACTAGCTAGCGAACATTTCAACTTCTCACAGACACAGTGGAGTCGATGGTTATGAAAAGTCTCAGCGGGAGAATGGCAGTCGTTACAGGCGGCGCCCGTGGAATTGGCCAAGCGATTGCGCTCGCGTTCGCAAGGGCCGGAGCGGATGTAGCCGTGCTGGACCTGCGTAGGGAGGATGCAGAGCGGACTGTCGCTCAAATTCGCGACCTTGGTGGCCGCGGCTTCGCGGTTAAAGCGAATGTGGGCGACGAGCAAAGCATAAATGCGGCCATCGAGTCGGCGGTGTCTGCGCTCGGACGGATTGACATCCTGGTCAATAACGCAGGAATCGAGTCCGCGTCATACGTCGCAGACATGCCGACGGCGATGTGGGACGACATGATGTTGATTAACCTGCGAAGCGTGTTCCTATGCTCGCGTGCTGTTCTACCGGCCATGCAGGAGCAACGCAGCGGCCGCATCATCAACATTAGCTCTCAGCTTGCGCACAAAGGCGCCAAGGAGCTGGCGCATTACGCCGCCGCGAAGGCCGGGGTTATTGGGTTCACTCGCTCCCTCGCGTACGAGGTGGCCAACCAGGGCATTACCGTGAACGCCATTTGTCCTGGTCCAGTGGATACCGAGTTGTTCCGCAGCCTTCCCGAGACATTCCGTGTTGCGAAGCTGGCGGAGCTTCCAATTGGACGCGCGGCAAGCGTCGATGAAATCGCACCAGCTGCAGTTCTATTGGCGTCAGATGGGGGGTCTTATTTTGTCGGAGCAACCCTCAATCCCAACGGCGGGGACTACATGATTTAGACCTTTGGAAGGTCAATAGCGCCATATCATCTGAGCGCCTACCGGAAATTCAATGTAAATCGTCATCGTCAGCGAAGTTATGAACGTTAGGTGTACGTAAATATGCGACTCAAATCATGCCTTCGGTGAGAAGGCGAAGGAAGCGACATATTATGGCTAAGACTAGTCCACCTCCAACGAACGACTTTCGGATTGAACCTATCCTTCCGGTAGACGTTAAGCGAGCAACTATTGTTGCGTTTTTTGCCTGGGTATTCGCGGTATACGACTTTATTCTCTTTGGGACCCTGCTGCCGGAAATCGGTGCTCACTACAAGTGGACTCCGACTCAGCAAGCAGAAATTGCAACGCTGGTGGCCGCTGGGACGGCTCTCATCGCTTTTTTTATTGGTCCCGTGTTGGACAAAGCCGGTCGTAAGAGCAGCCTTCTATTCACCGTGGCCGGCGCCGCGGTATGTTCTGGCCTTACTGTCGTCGGTGGCTCGCTTGGGAAGTGGCCTCTTGTTGTGATTCGCTCGCTTGCGGGACTGGGATATGCCGAAGAGACGGTCAACGCTACCTACCTCAACGAGCTTTACACGGCAGCGAACGACCCTCGTCTGAACAAGCGAAAGGGATTCGTCTACAGTCTGGTGCAAGGTGGCTGGCCCATCGGAGCCTTGGTCGCAGCCGCGCTGACGGCTTTGCTGCTCCCTCACGTGGGGTGGCAGGGTTGCTTTATATTCGCAACGTTCCCGGCAATCGTCATCTTCTTTATGACCCGGCGTCTGAAAGAAAGCCCCCAGTTCCTGCTCCACAAACATGTTAATGACTTGCGTGCGCGAGGCGAGAATTCGGCCGCTCGCGCCATTGCCAAAAGGTACGGAATTGATTATCAGCAACACGCGAATGGGGGCATCTGGGCGGCGTTCCGCGGCGAATCGCTTCGGCCGACATTAGTCTTGGGCGGGGGGCTTTTGCTCAACTGGGCCGCAATTCAGGTATTCGGTGTGCTCGGAACGACCGTTATCACCCAGGTGCATCACGTGTCCTTCGAAAACTCGTTGCTGATTCTTATTCTGTCAAACGTGGTTGGTTATATCGGTTACCTGTCACATGGATTCATCGGTGACAAGATTGGCCGTCGCAATACCTTGGCGCTCGGCTGGATGTGCGGTGGGTTTGCCTTCGCGGGCATGCTTTACGGACCGCACGATTTCCCGGTAGTGGTTGGTCTTTACAGCCTCGGCTTGTTCTTCCTCAACGGACCGTACGCCGCCGCCCTCTTTTTTATCGGCGAAAGCTACCCGACCGCCATCCGCGGAACGGGTAGTGCAATCGTGCACGCCATGGGCCCAATTGGTGCAATTCTCGCGGGCATCGGCATCACGGCTGCGCTTAACTCAGGTAGCGATTGGCTCCATGGTGCACTTCTCTTCGGTGCCGTGCCCTGTTTCCTGTCGGGTCTCTTGATTTTCGCAACTCGTCACGTCGACCCGGCGGAGGACACGTGGACTCACCCGGTGCACGAGCCCAGCTTGGCTGAGACGCAACCCGGACTAGCGAAAGTGAACTGACGATGGTGGAGGGGGAAGCCATGGGCAACTCACGCTTCTCCCCGCCGACCCGTCGGAACGATGTCTTCGCTGGCCCGGCGAGCCCGCTGTTGTTCTAAACGCGTCCCTTCAAATCAGAGATGTCGAAGTTGGCCTGATGTACCAGGTTCTGGATAACCCGAGACTCCGTGCGCAACAGCGAAAGGATTTCCTGCTGCCGGGAGGCAGGCAAGCTGTCTGCAATTGCCGTGACACTCAGGGCCGCAAGTGGAGCCCCATCGCTGTCTCGAATGACGGTTCCTATGCCACTAAGCCCAGGCAGCAAGGTTCCGTCATGTGTCGCATAACCCAGCTCCTGAGAATGTTTCACGATTTTCAGAAGTCGCGGGACGGACAGGCCACCATAGGTGATAAGGCGCTTTGCGTTGGCGTTACATATGCGCGCTATCTCGTCGTCGGGCAACAGCATCAGCAGTGCGAGACTGCCAGCGCCCACGCCGAGAGGCCGGTGTACGCCAATCTCAATGGCGGCCACATCGATGGGCTCGCCGCCCTCGACACGAGCAACAGAAATTGCATCCGAGCCGCTTCTGATTGTTAAGAATGCAATGTCCGAAGTTGCTTCGGCAATCCGCTTCAACGAGGGTTCGCAAATGGCTTGCATTTTGAACTGTGTGGCAGCCGTTAGCCCTAGCTCATACAAACCATGCCCCAAGAGGTATCGACGCGACTGGGGATGTTGCATAACGAGGCCTTCGCGCACAAGGCAACTCAAAATTCGATGGATGGTCGGTCTTTCGAGTTTGAGTTGCGTGGCCAAATCGGACAGACGGAGTCCGTGCACGCTGAAGGAGGCAATCTCTCGCAGGATTCTCGCAGCTCGCTCGATGCTCTGAGTTCCAGAGCTTTTGCCTTCTGCTGGTTCTTGGGTGGTCGGCATAGTCAGCACCAAAACGTCTAAAGAGACATCGTAATACAGTGAGTCCGTATTGTGGACTCATTTTTGACCTTTGTCTGTTGTGAGCAATTTTTCTCGTGAGTAAAGTCTTAAAGCCGGAATCGCGGGTCTGCGTGCACTTTTCTGGCCTGAACTTGCGGACACGCGGCCAGCGAAGGCACCGAAACGACACGGCGTCGGAAGAAAGTCCGTGATATGGACGTCATCCGGTAGTCGGAAAGTTGAAACAACTCGTCGCCATCAATCTGTTTCATAGGCGATTTCAGTCCCAAATAATTGGTAGGAGATATTTTATGGCACAGCGTCTCGTTGACCTCACACTGACCCTTTCGGACAACATGCCGGCGCACAAGCTCTTCCAGCGCCCAATTATTGCCCCTCATCTGACTCATGAAAAGTCGCTGTCGATGGGCATGGGCGTGCCAGACGACCCGATGACCTTTGCAACCACCTTCATTAGTACGCTCGACCACATCGCCACTCATGTCGACGCTTTCTATCACACGAACCCCGACGGCGCTTCCGTCGACGAAATGCCGCTGGCGATGTTCATGGGCAAAGCTGTATGTCTTGATATGACACACATCCCGGACCTTGGGGACATCGACGTCGGAGACCTCGAAGAAGGCGAAAAAAAGGCTGGTGTTCGCATCGACGGGCACATCGTCTTGTTGAACACAGGTCTGCACAAGCGCCATTACCCCGACCTGAAGGTCGTCTGGAGCAATCCCGGCCTCACTGCAGAAGCCACCCACTGGCTCGCAGACCGGGGGTCGAAGCTCCACGGGGTCGAGGGTCCGTCTACCGATAAGCCTTCACACAATCTGTTCCCCAGCCATCGCGTGTGCCGGGACCGGGGGATTACACATTACGAGTGGCTGGTGAATCTTGAGGAACTGGTGGGTCAAGGGGAGTTCATGTTCTACGGCCCCCCGTTGAAGATTCACCAGGGTAGCGGGTCGCCAGTTCGCGCCTGGGCAGTGCTGGAGCAGTAAGCAATCGACTAATTTATGTGGCGCGCACCTTAACGTCAGCTTGCACTTTAAGGTGCACCCACGAACCAGGAGTTAATCTGGCATGGCGACCACCTCAGGTAACGACCAGCGAATCCCAATTACGCTTCTGACGGGTTTCCTCGGAGCGGGCAAGACAACGCTCGTCAACCGCATTCTCTCCAATCCCACGGGTGACAAGATTGCTGTCATTGTGAATGAGTTTGGAGAAATCGGCATTGATGGTGACCTTATAAGTCGTGCGTCAGACGACATGATGGAACTTTCAAACGGATGCATCTGCTGCTCCAGCAAGGACGATTTGATGGAGGCCTTGTACAAGTTATATATGCGTCGCGCTGGCCTTGCTGCGCCAAAGGTTGAATTCGACCGGGTTCTTATCGAAACGACCGGGCTCGCTAATCCACTGCCTCTGGCGCACGCGTTTTATACGGATATGTCGCTGAGCCTTACGTATCGGCTCGACGCCATCGTGACGCTCGTTGACTTGAAACATGTGTCCTTGCAGCTCCAGGACGCGGCGGAAGCAGAGCGACAAATCGCGCTCGCTGACAAGATTTTCATGACCAAGCGTGACCTCGTCGACGACGTCGAGTACGAAAGGGGGCTCTCCTTAGTCGCCGCGCTTAATCCGTGCGCTTCGCGTCGCCTTCTGAACTTCGGGGAAGCGGGTATCGATGAGATTCTTGACATCGGATTGTTCGACCCGAACACAGGCGAGTCCTCAGTTGAAAAGTGGATTGGCGAGGGCGTCGTTTGCGCGAACCCCGACGTACATGACCATTACGATGGCCACTGCGACACGTGCGCGCAGCATCGCCCTCATACGCATCATCACGTTGGCGTTTCTTCCGTCAGCTTTCGCGAGAAGCGCCCGCTCGAATACGAGAAGTTTCTGTCGTTCCTTTCGCAGCTGACGCGGACATACGACAGCAACCTTTATCGCATCAAGGGACTCGTCAATTTCCACGGCACTGACCGCCCGGTCATTCTGCATGGCGTTCAGTGCGTGTTCAGCCCACTCACGTACGCGGACGGGTGGCCGCAGGAAGTCGCGGAGACGCGCCTAGTGGTCATTGGGAAAGGGCTTGAGCGGGAGCGGATGGCAGAAGCGTTTCGAGCGTGCGTTTCAACGAACGACGACGCTCTCCATAACGGCTTCGTGATGGTCTGACGCACCAATAAAGAGCGAAAACAGCTATGGATTCGTATCAATTCGGCACCGCGCTTGAACTTCGGGACGACATTGCCAAGAAACGTGTTTCGCCGGTCGAGGTCGTAAAACAGACGCTGGAGCGTATCGATGCCGTCGAGCCGCAACTGAACTGCTTTGTGACGTTGACACCGGACATTGCAATGGACAGCGCGCGACGCGCGGAGAAGGCAATCATGCGGGGTGACCCGGTCGGCCCTTTGCATGGGATACCCATCTCGGTGAAGGACCTCATCGCGGTGGGTGGCATACGTCAAACTTTCGGCTCCCGCGCTATGGCCGAGAATATAGCGACAGTAGACGCGCCCTCGGTAAGCCGGGTGATTTCGGCAGGCGCCTGTATTGTCGGAAAGACGACCACAAGCGAGTTCGGCTGCAAGGCGGTCGGTGACTCCCCGCTATCGGGCATTACGCGGAACCCTTGGGATGTCACCAAGACGCCTGGGGGGTCGAGTTGTGGTGCGGCGGCAAGCGTCGCGGCGGGGCTGACTCCATTTGCGTTAGGCACAGACGGAGGCGGCTCGATTCGCGCCCCGGCAGCCTTCACTGGCATCGTTGGCATCAAGCCACAGTTCGCGCGCGTACCCGTCTTCCCGCCATCTGCAACTCCGACGCTCGGACATGTAGGACCGCTTGCCCGTACCGTGCGCGACGCAGCACTGCTTTTGAGCGTCATCGCGGGCGGAGACCCTCGCGACCCATTTTCCGAGCAAGGTCGTGTGCCGGACTTCCTTGGCGCATGCGGGCTGCCCGTGAATAAAATGAGGATTGCGTGGAGCCCCACCCTCGGCTATGGAAAGCCCAATACGGAAGTCGTCCGCATTACGGAGTCTGCCGTAAGGACGTTCGAAGATTTAGGCTGCGAGATAGTCGTTCTCGACGAGGGCATCGGCGCGGACCCTGCGGACATCTGGACGACGGAATTCTATGCGGGGGTGGGAACCCGGCTGAGCAAAATTCTGCAAGAGGCACCTGAGTTACTCGACGACGCGGTAGCGAATACGCTCGCGATGTCGGCGCACCAAACGATGCAGTCCTACTATCGGACGGTGTTTGAACGCTATGATTTTCGGGAGCGAGTTCGAACTCTTTTCGACCGCTTTGATTTGTTGTTCTCGCCCACAGTACCCATTGCAGCATGCGACGTCGGGGTAAACGTTCCGCCGGAGTTTCAGGGAAGGAACCTCTGCACGTGGCAATACTTCACCTACCCTTTCAATCTGACCGGGCAACCTGCGGCGTCCATCCCTGCCGGGTTCACCTCGTCCGGATTACCTGTTGGGCTGCAGATGGTCGCGAAGCTCGGCCGTGAGACGGACATTTTCCGGGCCGCCGCAGCATTCGAAGAGGCGAGGCCTTGGGTTCAAAGAATGCCGCCGGTTAGATAAGCAGCATATCGACATATTTTGTATGCGCTGGGTCTCAATGAATCACTGCGCGATGAGTACCTCGACCAATCACCGTTCATATGTCGGCAATTGTGCGAGGTTTGGGGCCGAAATTATGCGAGGGCCACGCCCAATCATACCAATACGTGGATGCGCGAATTTGTTCTGATTATTTCTTGCGAGTGCGCTTTGTTTCGAGACAAAAGCAGGGACGCAAGTTCCTGCCGCGGTCGCAACTGTCGGGATTGTAAAGTCATTTTGACCTGTCAGGATACCCAAAATGGCATGCCTGTGGGTAGGCGTCAATTGTGCAAGGACCGATACAACGGATGTCCAGCCGCTTGCGGTAAGGACACCCGACCGACGATGGCGCGAATGGGTGTTGGCACGGACGTTGCGGACTTCAGTCAAACTTTCTGGAGTCAATATGCAGACCAAGACCGAAGTACCCTCGTCGACCGACGAGCTCGATACTGTTCCTGACACAATGAGTCCGGCATACGCGGGGCGCCACCCTTTGACTGGACTGTTCGACAAATTCGCCAGCCTCGTCACGCGGTGGGCCGGCTCACCTGCGGCGTTCTGTCTTGCCGTGCTTACCGTCGTTGCATGGGTCGTCACCGGTCCCATTTTTCACTATTCAGATGGGTGGCAACTCGTTATTAACACCGGCACCACTATCGTTACGTTCCTGATGGTTTTTCTCATCCAGCAGAGTCAGAACAAAGATAGCGTCGCTATTCACCTGAAGCTGAATGAACTGCTGTCCTCGCACCGGGCGGCCAGCAACCATCTCATTGGTATCGAAGATGCCTCGGAAGAAGAGCTTCGGCGTCTGGCAGCCGCATACTTGCGTCTATCCACGAATCCCGAGGTCGAGGGTGGAGCGGGCCCGGGCTCTGGCGGGGCAGTGGCGAAATCGACTCCAGAGGTTGCTCATGGCTGAAAGGGTACGCATGCGTGTGAACCGCGCGAGGGATTGCGCCTGTAAGTTGTAGACAGCAGCACTTGACTCGACAGACAGTGTCAGTTCATTTCATCGTTCCCGACTTGAAAGCTGACTTTTTCGGGGCGAGGAAAAGGTCAAGCCCGAAGCCGCGAATCGGTGCGCCACGGGCGCAGGCTTGAGGTTCGACTCGCCACGGAGAACCATTACCTTGGTCGGGAGCGGACGCTATCTCCGTTGACATTGTCTGACCGGTCGAGTACCGGCTAATACCTGTAAGTGACGAGCGCAGGTTGCTGACCTCGGTTGCGCAAGCGGCGGTTCAACCGCCGCGGTCCCATTTTCGGCGCCGGTAGCCAGCTAAGCCATCTGCACGCACAGCGGGTCCCGGCATCCTTCGCTCTGAATGCGGCAATCTACTCCGGCGTGTTCTCATCGGCTTCCTCGCCGTCGTCCGACTCAATCCGGGTGGTTCCTCCAGTGGCCGGTGGATCGCTCGCGGGGAAGGTATCTTCAACAGCCTTGTCTACATCCTCCTCGGACTTATCGTCAGCAGGATTCTGTTCCTTGGGGTTCGTGGCCATGTGCATCTCCAATGGTTGATGGGTAACCGGGTGGCAGCAAGGGCCATTCCGCACCTGGCTTGAACCGCTAATCCACCCGCTGTCTGGACATGAATGCAGAAGTGGCGTCCACATGCGATAGCCGACCAATCCAGTATTCGGGCGCAGATACGCTCGCTACTCGGCGCCTAGCGAGCCGTTAGCGTTCTCACCAGCCGCAGCAGGCATACCCGTTGCGCGTCGGAAGTCTCTACCAAAAAAAAGTTCGGAGGACATATGAACACGATGGAAACGCAAGGCGGCACATCAGGCAGCGGCGCACGGATTATCGGTGGCGGGATTGGCGAAGGTCCGGGTCCTGATGTAATGGCTCCTGCGACCCTCGATGGCACCAAAGTGATGTCGTCGGACGGTGAAGACATCGGCAAGATTTCCGACATCATGCTCGACGTAAGCAACGGCAGAATCGCATACGCCGTGCTTTCCGAAGGCGGTTTCCTGGGGATGGGTACAACGTTGCATGCAATACCGTGGAACGCGCTGACGCTCGACACCGAAGAGAAATGCTTTCACGTCAGCATTGCGGCAGAGCAAATCAAAAATGACCCGGGCTTTGACAAGGACCGCTGGCCGTCGATGGCGGACGGAACTTGGGGAACCACAGTTCATCAGTATTACAACCGGGACCCCTACTGGTCGGCATCGAGGAATGTTGACGACACGCGTCCGACCGATATTTAGCCATAGGCGTTGGTACAGGCACACGTTCGCGCGGTATTCCGAGCGCGGCACCACAATCATTCAGGGAGGCAAACATGAAAGCGACAAAGAAAGCGGCAGTTGGTGCGGCGTTGGTGTTCGCGTTCGCGGGCGCAGCGTTCGGGCAAGGGGCTGGAGGCGGCGGCGGTGGCGGTGGTAACGGCAGTGGCTCCGCGGGCCAGGGCGGCACTGGAATGAGTACGCCTAATGCCGGCGGGACGACAGGCAGCCCATCTACTTCAAAGGGCTCCAGCACGATGAAATCGCCCACTCGCATGCCGCAGAAGGACCCGCACGCCAAGGGTGCATCTGACACGGCCGCGTCAGGCGCTCAGTGACGGCGTCTGGCAGTTATCGCAAAATATGAAACTTCCGGCCGGGACTTAGGGTTTGCACCTAGACGCCGGCCGTTACTTTGTTAGCAGATGTCGCCTGTGCGTGCGTCACCGGTGAGCTTTGGAAGCATTTCGTGGGTCGTTTTACGACGAGCGACTAAACTGAGACTGATGCCGGTTAGCAACAGTTGGTCAACGCCGACGGGTCGCCAGCATTTGGACTTGTCCTGCTCGCGAAGAATCGTGAGGGGTACGGCAATCTGTCCGAACTCGTCACTCACGCCCGAACACGCGCACCGAAGGGTGAATATCGACTCACTCCGCAGGACCTGTCGCGACCAGACAAGGAATATCGTCATCTGCGGGGAGTGCCAGATTTGTGTATGCCAGCAGTTGGCTGAAATGCCATGAGCCTGAGGCGTTCCTCGCAGCGATGCTCAACTCGCAACCGATGGGTTTTTACTCCCCGTCGCAGCTAATTCAAGACGCCGCTCGCCATGGCGTCAAGGTGTTGCCCATTGATGTGACCATCAGTGGCGGGGATGCGGTGCTTGAGCACACCGCCAGCGCGACGCCGCCCGCTATTCGTCTCGGTTTGTCATTAGCACGGGGTATGAAAGATGGTGCGGTCGAACGTATCGAGAACGCGCGTGCGGCGCGGGAGTTCGAAAACGTTAAAGACCTTGCGCGGCGGGCTCGACTCGACCGAAAAGACCTTCATGTTCTTGCTGACGCAAGCGCGCTGGCTTCGCTTGCAGGAAACCGCGGAGAAGCACTTTGGCAATCGGTTGCCGCAGTACCCGACAAGGACATGCTTGCGATTGCGGCCGTTGAGGACGAGACACCCGAGTTGGGCGCGCCTTCGGAGGCGCACGACATTGTCGCGGATTATCGCTCTGTCGGTCTGACGCTGGGGCGGCATCCGCTGGAACTGCTCCGGCCGCAACTGCGCGCAAACCGGCTGATGCCTGCGGCAACCCTGCGCACATACCGCGACGGCCAGCTGGCTGGGGGTGCGGGCTTGTGACCGTACGTCAGCGACCGGGAACAGCCAAAGGCGTGATGGTCGTGACGCTGGAAGACGAAACCGGGAACGTGAATGTCATCGTCTGGCCGAGCCTGCTGGAGAGACAGCGCAAGGAACCCCTCGGGGCATCGCTGCTAGCTGTGTATGGCACCTGGCAATGCCAGGGCGAAGTGCGACATCTCGTTGCGCAGCGACTGGTCGACATGGCTCACCTGCCGGGCGGCCTCATGACCGCGAGCAGGAACTTTTGCTGAACGGATGCAATGCGTATCATGCAAGGACGACACGGAGGCATTCATGTGCTATTCGGCTCAAGTCCTGGCGGACTATCGAAAATTTGTGCGCACCTTTGGCGCCCTCATGGACATCCACGAGTTCGCGCGCTTGTTTTTTGAACGCGCGGAGGGCATCAGCAAAGCGAAAATACCAAAAGCCATGGAAGACGCCTTTGCTGAACCGCAGGATGAAGCAGAGCGCCAAATCAATGCTCTTATCGCCCGGTTCACATCGGCGCAGGCGACGAAGCTCGAGCAGAACCTGTTCAAACAGCGCAAGCGGCTAGCCGATGCCGAACGCACGTTGCAGACAAAAATTACCAAAGCAGCAACGGAAAGTCAGCGAATCGCCACCGATAAGATTGCATGGACCAAGGGAAAACTTGAAGACCTGCAGCGAACCGAACTGCAACCGCGGGACTCGCGCATTTTTCCAGGCAACTACGCGCCTGTGATGGTTATGGAAAATGGGCAACGGGTCGTGAAGCCGATGCGTTACCAATGCCGCATCGCTGGAAAGCCTGCGTCATACGATACCAAATACCCCGGTACTTACAATGCGCGCCGGGATAGTCTTGAAGGTTTCTGGGCACCATGCTTTGGACGCACGCATGCCGTCCTTCTTGTTGAAGTTTTCTACGAAAATGTGAGCAAGGCGAAGTTCGAAGGCACGTTACTGGAGACTCACGAGCGCGATGAAAATGTCGTTCTCGAGTTTCGTCCGAGCAACGGCGAGCTGATGCATGTCGCCTGTCTGTGGTCACCATGGAGCGCGCCGGGGGAGCCAGACCTGCTTTCATTTGCCGCGATTACGGATGAACCTCCTCCAGAAGTAGCCGCAGCAGGACATGACCGGTGCATTGTTCCTATAAAGCCTGAGAACGTAGATACATGGCTCAACCCAGACCCGAAGAACCTGGCGGCGATGTACGGAATTCTTGATGACCGGGACCGGCCATTCTACGAGCACCGACTTGCGGCATAGCAATTGGCTAGGCAGACATTGTACCCCGGCGAACCAAGGCGCCTGCTCTCTCAGGCACTTTGCATTTCAGCGTCAGGTCGCGGCACGCCTCACTTGCGCTAGACTGGCTTGAGCAACCGGAAGGAGATTGGGACGATACGCAAGACGCTCAATGCCTCGCAGCTTCAGCAGGAGGTCAACCGGCGAATCCATCGACTGCAGGAAATCGTCGAGGATGGCGTGAAGATTCGTGTGCCGCGGCCGCAGTTGCAAGAGGCCGACAAGACAGGCTGCAACTGGAACATGACCCACTTCGGCAACGCGGTCGGCTTCGAGCGTGACATCGAGGGCGTGCTCGAGGCCGTGCGTGCGGATTGCCGAACTTCGCGGCGACGTCATGGCCGTATGGCGTAATGCCGTTCAAAAGAACCGGCCGAGCCTTGCGGCTCTGGAACAGGCGGAAGCGCTTCGTGCTGAACGACATGCCGCGCTGTTTGCTTCCGACTGGATGTCTCAGCTATTGAGTCACGCCTCGCAGATACCTCCCGAAGAAGTTATCGCGTCCATGCTGAGCGAGTCACCTGCCGAACTTGAAAAAGCCGTGAGCACCCTTCAGGCGAATCCGCAACTGCACGACACGCTCGCAAACTGCCGGTCGGCTGGCCACAGGCTTGTGGCAGAAGTTCGGGCGTCCGGTCACACCATCGCAGATATCGACGAGAAGCTACGCATCCTGGGTGGCGCGCCCGGGCAGGTGCCAGCCTGAGGTCGCCCAGGCACGAGTCACTGTTTTTCATCCTTGGTTGCGCGAAGGCGTCCTCTGGACGTCTTTTTTGTTCGGAGGTTTCTCGAGGCTGATGTCGCCGATGCCAGCTTGACCCGCATGCCGAAATTCGGATGACTCACCACCTCGTTGGGCCGCGAGTTGCTGCTGCTCGAGTCTTGTTTTAATTGGTAGGTGGGTCAGTTCGATGTCGACATGCAGGGCCAAAATTACGTTGGCGCCGACAGCCATGACAGACGAAGGGTGTCTAGATTGTTAATCGAAGTGCCATGAGGAGCCGGAGACGAGGAGGCCTATGCCATTCTTGAAGGCAGGGTGCTGAGCCTGTACCAGATTTCGCCGGTTCAGCGCTTTCACCCGGAGGGACGATTCGCAGAAGTTGGCACTGAGGGAATTGTCACTGAGAAACGACAGGCTTTGCTGCGACAGGACCCGCGACCTTTCCAATCCATAGAACGAGGGCAAACTAGAATGCTCGAAGCAACGTTGGACAATGTGCGAGCGGCGTTGATGGGCTTTGCAGTCCAGCACGACGCGCTCTTTTCGCTGTTGCTGGTCACTCCTGCGGCCATCGCCTATTTTTCTTCATATTTAATTCGTCCGCTACCGTGTGCGATTCGCCCCTGTCTTCATGCACGGACGCGCGGCTGTGTCGACTGGACTCTTCGCGCTGTTCCTGACGGCAAGTGACCTTTACGCGTTGCCGCGTGTGCTGCACACCCTCTCGTTCGAGACGATGTGCGCGGCCATTCCGTTCATGATGCTCGTGCTCGGCGCGTGCTGGGGTGTATTCGTGGCAAGCGTCATGGCGTGGTGGCATAGACGGCGGGTTGCCTGCTGAATTCGCTTCTAGCAAAGACAAACTGACAACTTAAGCCCGCTCCCTGGAATGCTGGAAAAGGTACTCCGGTCGCCGTCGTTCATGGAGCGTGGGCGGTTGGCGCAGGCCGAACGCTGCCACGCGAAGACGGTGCGGCGCGATGTCGGCAACGAGAGCATCTCTCGGTGCTCTGCGTATGCGTCTTGCAGCGGGACGCAAACAGGCGTCCCAGAGGTTGCGGCCGGGGCTTGAACTCCAGAAGCAGTGTCCGCCGTTCGGCTAAGGTCCAGCTTGCTCCGCGCGCGGTCGCTACGTCGATTATGGTGCACTACTGTGTGAACACGAAGGCCGGTGCGATGACGCGGTTTTCGAGTCTTCGAGGAAGCTTTGTCACATTTCCCTCGAGACGCAGTGTTGCATTTCAACCGGGCTGTTGCGCTCGAATGACTTGGCCGGTTGGATGACGCTGGGCGGAGCTACGAGCGATGTCTTGAGCTCAATCCCTCTTATGCGAACGCGCACCACAACCTCGGCTTGCTCCGGGACAGGTGCCGTCGAGCACGTGCCGGTGTCTGCCGCGTTGCGATTACCACTTCGCGACCTGAATCACCTCGCCCGTGATGTCCTCTACCAGGCTCCGCTTGTACGCCTGAGCCACCGCCGCCGCAGGAACGCCCGCAGACCGGGCCTGCCCCATCGCTGCGAGCGTTTCTGAAACCCAGCCCGGACTGACGACATTGACCCGTGCCTCGCCTTGCAACTCGAGCGCCGCCGACCTGCCGAACGCCTCGACTGCTGCATTCACGATGCTCAGGGCCGCACTCCCGGGAATGGGGTGTTGGGCCAGAATGCCGCTCGTCAGCGTCAGCGACCCGCCGTGTGTGACGTGACCCGCCGAGCATCGCACGAGATTGACTTGCCCCATCAGTTTGTTGGACAGACTGAACGCAAAGTCTTCATCCGTCAGCGATTCGAGCGGTGCGAATTTCGCGGCGCCTGCGGCGCAAATCACGGCATCCACGGTTCCGAGTTGCTGATACATCGAAACGATGGACGCTTTGTCTGACAGGTCCACGGACAAGTCCGAGCCTTTGCGGCTGGAGCCAATGACTTCGTGTTCTGGCGAGAGCAGGCGAACAATCTCCTTGCCGAGCAATCCGGTTGCGCCGACTATCAGCAGACGCATAGGTCCTCCAGATGTCAGGAAAGGTCACGCCGGCGCGCAGCGACGCGACACGCATGGCGCGAGGACGAACGGATATCGTACTACCGCCCGAAGCAAAGCAACACCGGGCCTCTCACAGCGCTGCGCGACTGGCGAGCTAGAATTGTGCTTCGACTCACGTAGAGAGAAATGAGCAGATGAATGATGCATTCGAGCGCCGTGCCTTGTTGCTTCACCTTGGTGACGTACTGGAGGTCGTGCACCTCCTCCTGAAATGTGGTGACGGCCACAAGACCGTACGCGAACTGGCCGCAACGAATGACTCGCTTGCAGAGTTCCCGCTCCTCGGACAGGTATCGCCGCGCATGACAGCAGAACAGTTCGTTCGGCACGTGACCGAGGCCTTCTTTGTGTGGCCACGCGAACTGCTCGAGCCCGAGCTGAATCGCAAGCATCTTGCTTCCACTGTTCGACGGACCTTGTTCGCGGACAACGCAGCGGGATGGAGTGCGTACGTCGCTGCGTTGCGCAGTGAAGTTCGGTGGTTCGGCGTGGGCCTGCCGTCGTTGAAAGCTGGCGAGGGCGTGCGCCCGGATTCGACCGATGGCAACTCCGAGAGCTTGCAGGCAGACGAGGCTCCGAGCGCTGGCGATGTCGAGCGCAACGGCGGACAAACCGAGGAGCACCGGGAGAGCGTTGAAAGCAGTGGGCGAGTCTACCCATCCTGGCCATGGAAGCCAGATGCGTAAGTTGTGAGAGCGGCGTGAAGGTAGATGAGCGCTGACCGCAGTCAGGGCGTTTAAATGTCCTTCTCGTTAACGGAAGCGTTGCAGCTCGGGGTCCGTGACGGCCTGTTCCGGCATGTTCAGGATTTTCGGCAGTTGGCTCAGCGTCGGCATGCCCTGGAGGGCTACATACGCGCCGGACGCGTCCTTGTAGAGAACAGTCGGCGTGCCCGAAAAGCCCATATCGGCCATCAGCTTGCCATTGGCATCAATCTTTGCCTCTGCGGCAACCGACACGGGGATGGGGTCAATACGGATGGATTCCTTCTCTTCCACGTTGGTGCTTTCGCCGTGGCGCAGCATTGCTTGCGGGTCCCTCGATTCGAGCAAAGCGGCCGCCTTGCCCGCGGAACTCGCTTGCTGGAACGCGACCGGCACCCAGCGCACTTGCAGGCCGGCCGCTTCGTAGGGCTGCAGGGCCTTCCACGTCGGGTGGCAGAAAATGCAGTTCGGGTCCATGAAGGCGTAGATGGTCGACTTGACCGCCTTGCGCCCCTGGCACGTTCGACGATGGTCGGGGCGCTCTCGAGCGCGGGTACGAACTTGGACAGGTCGACCTTCGGGCCGTACTGGTCGAGGTACTTCGCGCTCAGGTCCTTGCCGTTGTCGTCGAGCAGCTTGCCAGCCATCTGCACCTGATGGTTTTCCGGCGAGAACACGACCATGTTCTCGCCTGACGCGCTCGAGATGATGTAGCCGGTCAGGCCGCCTGCAGCCGGAAGGTCTTCTCCAACTTCATGCCCGCCCTCAGCGCCTTGACCAGTGCCTTCGGCAGGTTGTCGGTGTTCTGGGTCGACGCGTCGGACGCCTGTGCGAAACTCGTCGAGGCCGAAAGCGCGAGAACTGCCGCAGCCATTGAGAGTGCGAATTTTTTCATTGATTTCATCGTAGCTGATTGCTGACTTCGGCGTCGCCGGAGGCCGGCGCTCTCATAAAGATTGTTGTGCTCAGAGTGGCGACGGCTATGTAGCCCGGAGCCGTCCCTCAAGAAAGGTGCCTGAGTCCGACGCGCCAGCCGTCTCCCTCTCAGGGCTTAAGTCCAGCTTAATTCCGCCGATAATTTATTCACGGAAAACTCTGGCGAAGGCCCGAACACGCGAAAGCTCAACATGAAAACGAAGTTAAAGCAGCAAGCGTCTATCGTAGGCGCGGAGCAGGAATAGCCGACATAGAGTTCCTTACTGAGGGTCCTGGTGCCCTCCAGGTATAGCGAGGGCTGTCTCCGACAGACTCAAAAATGCTCGGCGTTGAGAATCAGTTTTCCGTGGACCCGTCGAGGTTGAAGGGGGCACCACCTGCGTGCTGCTCGAACCAAAGGAGCGCATCTTCCGAGCCGAGAAACCTGACGCGCTCTCGTGCAGCTTTCAGCGTCTTCACTTGGTCCTTGATGTCCGAAGGCGGGTTGCCATAGGCGTTCAGAATTGCCTTGCCCGCAAATAGGCGTTCATAAGGTACACCGTCCCTGGTCAAGGTGACCATGAAAAAGCCACGCGAAAGGGGCTCGTTTGTCAGGCTGTCGTCCGCAGTAATCACTTCGACAGAGGCATCCGGGTCAGTCGCCTCCGACCATAGCGGCGAGCCGCTCGCCGTATCAGTGCCTATCAGTTCAGCGGCTCGCGCGTAGCCATCCGGGACACTTGTCACAGTCTTGCGCAGTGGGTCGATGAGAAAAGATACGTCCATTGGCTCCTCCTGTGCTGACAACCTGCTTCGGCGCAACGTCGGTGTTCACGATAATACACGACGCCCGCTGGCCGGAGGCTAAGCGGCCGAGCGGTGTACTTCGGCAAAACGACGCGGTAACCTCAGGGGGAGGGGACAAGCAGATTTGCTGTCGACGCCAAAATGTTTTTGACCCGCATGCCGACATCGGATTGACCAACCTGCCAATCGAGCCAAGGCTGCAGCATCGACGCCTTGCAGCTCATCGAACTGGTCAGCCGCATTTCGGCATGTGGGCGAAGCTGGCATTGGCGACATCAGGGCACGTTGTCAGGCGGAGAGCTCGCCTTCGCAATTATCAGCAAAGTAGTGTTCAACTATGGCAGGACCCTCGGCTGGGCCGAAATCGAGGAGTTGAGTCGCCTGCTTCGTTGCTAACCGGACTTGCCCAGGGACGTCAAGCGACTTCGCCTTCGACTTGCGAACGTTCCAATTCCGAAGTCCGACACAAGAATTGACCGCCGCGACGCTGTAAAGCGGCGCTAAGCAGCCGCGCGCTCCATTCTGACCCTATGCTCGTCGTAGCAGGCGCGAAGCGTCTCGGGGTCCGGCATCCGCATCGTCAGCAATACGCAATCGGGGTCATCACTGCCGTAACCAGAATCGTCCGTGACAGTCACCACCATATCGCGGAGAGAGTCGTAGCAAATATACGGATACGTGTCCACGACCCACCTGAAGGCATCGACGAAGTCGTCAAACGCTCGAAGTCTGCCGTAGTCGTCGTATACGCCCTCGAATCCATGAATCCCCAGCCCGTTCCACGCGCCTCCCAGGATGCAAATGCTGGTAAGCGTGCTAGATGCATATTCTCCGGCTTTCATCGACATCCCCCAGCTTTGAGAATCACAAGGCGGGCGGCGGTGGCCCATACACAGGCGCGGAAACCCCGATATCTGGTCCGACATCGACGCGGGCCATAGCTGCCCCCGAAAGGGTAAGTGCGAGTGGCGCCAAGCCCTAGTGAAAATGCCAGGTGTTGGAACATCATTTCGTCGCCTCATTACTCGATTTGATGCGCACCCTTGCCGACTCCTCGCATAGCCCACACCGTTCAATCCAATCCAGGGCAACGTACGGTTTAAGTGCGAGGTTGACAATCTGAGCGGGTTTGAGCGGCAAACGCGAGCGCATTGAGGTCGGGTGCGAGGAGGTGAACTTTACGATAACCAGGACGAACTGAAGCAATAACCAGGTATGCGATTGCGGCCGCTGGATTGGCAATGCGGTCGTGCGATTACCGAGCACAGGTTACCCACTCCATTCTCGGAAAAATGGATGCTCTCGGTGCGCTCGACATGGAGCGATGAAAGGCCGTGCCGTGGGCGAGGTTGACTACGAAGGCGGCTAGCAAATACATGGACTGCTCCGAGATAGGGGGGGCGATGTGATAAATGTCGATGAATCAACGTCGATTGCGCGCTAGCGCTGCGGCAATGACTAGCGGACGGACTCTGCGACAGGAAGACAACGCTTACGCATCCCATTGCGGCGCGAACGGCGGAGTGACGAAACGGTGGTTCTTCGGCAACACCGCAATAGTTTGCCGGTCATCATCGTCGAGTCTCACCGTCAGCGCGTCGAGATTGGATTTCTGACTTTCGAGGCGTTGAGCCTTAGCAGGCTGTTGAAAAACGTTTCGGGAGGGTTTCGCCGAAATTTTCCGACCTCTTAAAACGCCCTGCACGCCGCTCGCGCGACCAGGGTAAGGGGCAGAGCACCCCTGAATACGGGTTGTAGACACCCCTCAAACCAGTTTTTCAACAGCCTGTTAGGAATAACGGCCACCCCGTCCTGTTCCAGAAGCCACGCGAGTGCAACCTGGGCAGCGGTCACGCCATGAATCCGACGCGTGGAAGTTCAATTCCCTGTGTCTTCAAAACTTCCATTGATGCTCCCCCAAGCTGATTTAAGTCCAGCATCTGCGCTGCCTTAGTCATGCTTGCTGTGAGCCGGTTCGGCTGGCGGAATGGAAAGCGCCATAACGGCGGGTTGCAATCGCCTCAGCGTCGGACTGTGAATCGGCCTGTACGAAGGCAACCGACCAGCGGCCGCAGACATCGCGATAACGTATCGAATAGATGAACATGGCAATCTCCTGTCACCCCGCGTGCCGGTACATAGTCGAATTGAACATGTCGTTCTCCTGCGACTGAGCAGATGCGCTAACCCTGCGTCGCGAGCGCGCAGCGGGAACGCGTCTGACATGAAATAATGGTACGCGCGGCGGTTGGAAAATCAATTCTTCCAACGTATCGTGCTGATAGTGCATTGGCATTGAGAACTTATACCAGCGTATGTCTCGTGAAATCGCCGGTAGGATACGGTTCGCCTAGTAACGATTCGTGTCTTGTCGCCTATTTCCACAACGAAGAACGCCAGCACCGTGGTCCCAAAGACGCCAATTGGATGCGTCGTGGGGACCGTATCAGCGTCGTCGAGCTTGTTCGTGATGTGAATCCATACGGCCGTCACCACGAATGACGCGACCCCGCCCAATTTATGATGTTTGGCCTATTCTCGCTTGCGAGCCATGCACCGAGCAGACCTGAACAAGCATGCATCCGCCTGGCCGATGGCGAGCGGTCCCTGCAAAGCAGACCGCCTGTGTTCTGGGGATGCTTTAGCTGAGCGAGTCCGAGTCCAACATACATTAACTCCAGCGCGTGTCAGGCGCCTGTGCGGGCTTTGACCAGCTCGCTGGCGAGAATCATTGCGTCTCTGTTCAGTGGTATGACTCGTCCGCGGACTCGGGGACGGTAGACCGAGTCGCCCAGATTGATATGCTTGCCGGATAGGGCGCAACACCCTGACGCGCGAGCGAGACACGCCGCCCAGACCTGCTCTTCGTAGTTGCAAACGGTCGCGTCATGCCAGCGCAGCACGAAGGGATAATTGGACAGTTCCTCAACGACGGTCACAGTGAAGGGTCGCACGTCGCCGCAGCCCGTCTGCCGCGGACGGAACGGCTCGCCCGTCGAGCGGCGGCGGCCGGACAGGTCCGGAGCAGTTCGCATCGGGTTTGGCGGGGAAGAAAATCGATGGATGGCTGCGAGCGTCGATGCCCAGGGGTCCATGCCATTCGGCGACGAAGTGCCGCAAGCGGACTTTGACTGGGCGAGCCGGCCCGGCCGGTGCGGCGACGGATAGTGGGCTGAAGGCAGCGCGGGGACAATAGACGTACGATTGGAGCCACTCTCTGACATGATGTTGGAGCCCGTATTCGGTTCAGCGTTCAACATCGTGTTCCTCCCTTTAGCACTGTTTCCAGCGGCTGCGCTTTCTTCGAAAATGCGGTACTCCTCGATGGAGGCAGGAATGGCTTTCCATTGGCGGCATATCGAAGTGACCAGTCAAGGCGATTGGGCCTTACTGTGACTGTGCAGTCGAAGCAGTTCGAGCAGGCGCGGGGCCGCGACTGGCTTTCTGAGAAACGCCGACACCTGCAGGTGGGCCGGTGGTGTCGCCACCGCTGAGTTTAGAAGGACAGGAATAGTTGCGAAGTCCGGCTCGGCCGCGAGCGCACCTATGAGGGTGGGTCCGTCCATGACCGGCATCATGAAAAACGAAACCACGATGTCAGGGCGCCTTCGGCGTGCTGCCTGCAGTGCCTCATCCCCGTTCAACGCAGTCATTACCTCGTAACCTTCTCCACAAATCAACGTTTCAAGCGCCTGAAGCAGACTCATGTCGTCATCGACCAGCAACACCATCACCATGACCCGCTTCCGAAGCGGTGGTCTTTCACTTCGTCTGTTTGCCGGCAACAGCTATTCCGCTGCTCGCACGCGTTGAAAGCAGTCCGTTGGACGGGAGCGTTCTCGCGGCAGCTGACGCCGCCGACAGCACAGTCTGTACTTCCGTCTTCATCAGGTACGCATGCTTGCCCGGTGGGTGCAGCCTCACTCGCGCGCATTACCGCGACAAGCGATGGCCGACATTCCGACGCTGACTTTCCGCCTGCGAGCATTTTCTGTTCAAGCGCCCCTAGCAGAAACTCTGGGACCGCGTCGCTTAGCGCCTGCGACAGACGGTCGAGCGTCTGTTTTCTTCCGTCGTCGAGAACGGCGGCCAACAGCGCCGCGAGTTCTTCCGTCAGTGCGGTGGCAATGGGCGCGAGCTGTGTTTTGAGGTTTTTGCGTCGAGTCAGAATTCCCGATGGGGTGACGCTCCTCAAAGCAGACTTGCGCTTTGCGGCCATTGGTGGCTCCCCAAGGTCTTTCGGTAGCGTGCCTCCGCGCGGTGCGTCAGTGTCGGGAGCCGTTGAAATGTCAACAACCTGCACAATAGAGCTTCACAGTACGTGGCTAGAGGTCGAATAATCCCTGACTTGTGGCTACTGGATGCATATTGCGGAGAGGTCGACGGTACGGCGATAGATGTTCCTGTCAAGCCACGGCACGAACGTGTACTCCGCATACGCGTTACTGCCGATATATATCCAGTTATGCAAAACAGCTGACACGATGAATCCTTGAAGACGTTAAAAAAGCGAACGGGTCGGGCCACCCCAAAAGGC
This sequence comes from Paraburkholderia sp. UCT31, assembly GCF_014397655.1. Taxonomy (NCBI): domain Bacteria; kingdom Pseudomonadati; phylum Pseudomonadota; class Betaproteobacteria; order Burkholderiales; family Burkholderiaceae; genus Paraburkholderia; species Paraburkholderia sp. UCT31. Next base: position 1,053 of record NZ_VZQP01000068.1, on the reverse strand, counting down.
GATGTTGCGGTCGGGCCGAACCGCGAGTTTGCACTGTCATAACGGCAACGCTGTCTCGATGAGAGAAGAGTAGGTTTTGCCGAACGGCAAATCTACTATGCGGTCGGATATGTCGATACCGCGTTGGCGTTACCTCGTTACACGGGCGTATAACTTCGCTCAGGAGATTTAACGAGCGGTGCCGAACCGTGCATAGTCCAGTCCCGCCTTGACCCTGAAGGCGATGTTGTCGCCGCGGTTAAGGACTCGGGGTCCGGTATTCGCGAGGAAAAGCTTCCGCGACCTTCGAACCGTTCTTCACGACTTGCATTTCCGGCAGGGTGATGGGTCTGCGATTTCCAGTTCTATTCATGCAGCCCATGGTGGGCAAATCTGGGCCCCCAGTTGTTCTTAAGGCGGCGCAACATTCTCATTCAGCCTCTCGCCCGCCCTGACACAGGAGGTAGATGCGAAGGCGGCATGTAAGCGCTCCGCGCGGGTTGCGTCTACAAGGATGCGAAGAGCAGCGTCCGCGTAGCTCTCGCGACCGTTCGTGTCAAGCTGAATCTTGCACTCGCGAATAGGCTCCTGCTTGCTCGCCTACGCTGAGGAACCCTAATAATTGAAGACGCGCCGCATGTTGCGTCGCATCAGACCCCGGAGCTGGTCATGAAATCGCTGGCTGCGACGTCGCGCGGGGGCGGCGTCATTGCGGTGGTGGTCCTGTCCGCAGCTTTGTCCGGTTGCTACTACTACGTGCCCTTCGGCTACGTTCCGTACGGCGAAGTGCCGGCGGCAGCGCCGCAGCAGCAATATCCTTTCTCGATGACCGACGCAGCCGCGACCGGTGCGGCCGCGTCAGATGTAACTGCATCGACGAACACCTATATCGCACCAGCCGCGCCCGTCTTCGTCGTGCCCGCGTATTACCCCGTCGCGTATCCGTACTACGGCTGGCCCGCGTGGTGGGGACCATCGGTGTCACTGAGCTTCGGCTATTGGGGCGGATGCTGTTATGGCGGGGGCCGGCACGGCTACTGGGGCCACCACGGCTATTGGGGCCATGGATATGGG
>NZ_VZQP01000067.1:0-36643 GCF_014397655.1 Paraburkholderia sp. UCT31 | reverse complement strand
CCCCTGACCGGCGGGGCGGGCGGGGGCGGCGCCGGTCAAGACTCGACCCATTGCACCGGAGCCACAGGGGGCACCAGCTCGGCGGGCGGAACGGCCGCCGCGAACCAAAGTGCCTCCGCCTTCGCTGCCGCCGGAAATGGCACCTACTTGCAAGGGGGCGCGCCAGCGTCATCTAGCGAAGGTTCGGGCGGCGGGGGCGGCTACTATGGTGGAGGCGGCGGCTCGTTGTGCTATGTGAGCGGCAACCAGTACAGCGAGTATATGGGCGGGGGTGGCGGGTCTTCATACGCGATTAGCACCGGCACTAACCCGCTACTGATGTCAGCCTCGGGCGGTTCACCTGCTAACTCAAGTAGCCCCGACTACCAGCCTGGGGTGGGCCTCGGCGGCGCGAACAACAGCCTGAACGGAACGAACGGCGGCAACGGACTCATCGTCGTATCGTTTCAGTGATGGCACCCGGGTCTGATTGAGTACTTCCGGAACGCCTGGTTGCGCCATTCAGCGATAGAGCTGGTGCCCGAGGGCGCTCTCCTGAATCCTTTGCGAAACTCCGGGTGCTATACGAGGGTCTACCCCCACTTCTAAGCCACCATGAAACGCAACCCCCTCGTCACCGCCGTAAGGCTCCCAATCGTTTTGGCCTTGGCCTTGGCTGCTTCGGTGGCCGTGGCGGGTCAGCCGTACTCATTGCGAGTGCCGTTCAAAGGGCTGGTCGCTTCTGGGGCGCCCGCTCCTTCTTCTACTCCTACTACCTGGGGTTGGTATAACAAAGGCACGTTACAGTCCGACCAGCTAACTTGGAACTCCCCCAATAACCAGGTCTACAACGAAATTATCGCGAATCAGGGGCATAACTCTGGCAAGTGGTATTTCGAAGTAACCTTGGACGCGATGAGCACCAACAACGTCCCCGAAATTGGGGTAATCCCTGTTTCATCGCAGCCTGGCGGGTGGAATCGAACTGGGGACGCTGCCATATTTGCTTACCCAGGAGGCGCCATTGTGCGCAATAACACCGAATACCTGCCGGTAGCCGGGGCCAGTAAAGGGACAGTAGGTGTCGCAGTGGATTTGGACAAGAACACGGTCGACTTTTACGTCAACTGCAAGCTACAAAACAGTCCGTCGTTTTCCATGACAGGTGCATTTAACCCGGGTACCACGGTGTACCCGTTCACAACTGTTTTCGGCGCCACTACTGTGACTGCAAACTTTGGGCAAAGTGCGTTTGCCTGCACTCCTCCCGCTGGGTACCAGACTAACTGGTAAGGGACTCTGCTCGTGTTACGCGTTGGGGACTTTATACGCCCTACACCTATGCCCTAGCGACCCAAGGCTTGTCTCCAGGCGCAGGCCCTTCCAATGAGGCCGCGAAATTGAGCCGCAGCTTTTTCGCGGCTAGTCGCGAAAAACGCTGCGCTGAAACAGCTCGATGCTCGCACCGGGCTTGATACGGTAGAGCTGCCCCCGCTTGTGGCCCTTCGACTCCTCGAATGCGCCGGCCACCTCCTCCACAATCCCCCAGCTGCTCACCTTCCGGAAGAACGAGCTCTTGTCCAACGGCCGGCCCAGCACACTCTCGTAGGTCCGCTGCAATTCCGGCCGCGTGAACTCCGCCGGCATGAGGTAGAGCGGCAACGTTGAGTAACTCGACTTGCCGCGCACCCGCTCAACGGAATAGTCAACGATTTCGTTGTGGTCAAACGCAAGAGCTGGCAGCTCGTCCACTGGATAGAGCGCGATGTCCTTGCCATCCCCGAGAAACGCGTCCCTATGGACGAGCGCGTAATGCGCCACGCTCATTGACCAGCCGCGCGGGTCCCTGTCCGGTCCGGAGAACGTGTACAGCTGCTCGAGGTAGGGCGACGTAATACCCGTCTTGTCGAGCAGCACCCGAGTCGCTGCAGCGAACGTCGACGCGTCCTCTTCGTCGTGAATGTACCCGCCCGGCAGCGCCAGTTCCCCCTTGAACGGCTCCCTCGGGCGCCTCTGCAGAACGACCTGCAACCGGTCTTCCATCAACGTCAGAAGGACCACATCAACCGTGGTTATCAACTTGCTCATAATTTTTTCTCCAGGCTTAGTTGCATTTTACCACAAAGGTCACTACACTCCGCACATACCTTAGTGGCAACATACTACTAAGCCACACACGAGGCGTCAGCCTAGCTACGGTTCACAAGGAGAACAAGTATGAAGACCAAGATTCACCTGCTGCTCATCGACCCCCAGAACGACTTCATGGACATCAAGGGCGCGGCCCTTCCGGTGCCCGGCGCCGACGCTGACATGAAGCGCGTTGCGGCTCTCATCGACCGCCTCGGTTCGAAGCTCGACGACATCCACGTCACGCTGGATTCGCACAACCCGGTCGACATCGCACACCCCTCGTGGTGGGTCACCGAAAAGGGCGAGTCGCCGGCGCCGTTCACCAGCATCTCCGCCGCCGACGTCCAGAACGGCGTATGGCGCGCCCGCAACCCGCTCGCGCAGGCGCACAGCCTCAAGTACGTTCAGGCGCTCGAAGCTAACCAGCGCTACCAGCTGCTCATCTGGCCGGAACACTGCCTAATCGGCAGCTGGGGGCACAACGTGCACGCGGATGTCTTCGCGTCGCTCGGCGAGTGGGCGCGCAACAAGCAGGCCGTCGTCGACTTCGTCACGAAGGGTAGCAACCCGCTGACCGAACACTACTCGGCAGTGCAGGCAGAAGTGCCGGACGCCTCCGACCCGTCGACGACGCTCAACAGCCGACTCGTGAAGACGCTCGAGGCCGCCGACATGGTGCTCATCGCCGGCGAAGCGTTGTCCCACTGCGTGGCGAGCACCGTGCGCGACATCGCGGACAACTTCGGCGACGACAGCATCAAGAAACTCGTGCTCCTTACCGACTGTGCAAGTTCCGTTCAAGGCTTCGAGGGTCTGGGCCAGCTGTTCATCACGGACCTCTGCGCGCGCGGTATGCAAGTGACGACGTCGGTCGACTTCCTCGCGTAACCCCGACACGGGCACGGCCTCTCCCGGGCCGTGCCACTCCCGAATCACCGCACACGCGCCACCACTCACGAATACCGGAGAAAAAGATGGAACTGTTCAAAGACGACATGCAGACCGGCCAGGTCACGAACTTCGCTTTCTCGGGCGTACGACCCGAAAAATTAGGCTCAACCGCATACACCCTCGCGTCCATCGTCATGGATGTCACGGGGAGTGTCGAAGACTTCGCGCCGGCGTTGCTCGAAGCCAAGAAGACCATCATTCAGGCATGCCGCAAGAACCCGCGCGCCGAATTTCTGATGGTTCGCGACGTCGAGTTCAACACCGCGCCCAAGGAAGTGCACGGCTTCATGGACCTGCAGCGCATCGACGAGAACCAGTATCAACTGCCCGACTGCCGGGGCATGACCGCGCTCTACGATGCGACATACTCTGCGATTGCGGCGACGAACGAGTACGGCCGCATCCTCTCGGAAAACGACTTCAACGTGAACGGCGTGGTGTTCGTTGTCACCGACGGCGGCGACAACGCTTCGGCCCAGACGGTGACCAGCATCCGCAAGGAACTCACGCGCGGCATCCACAACGAATGGATTGAATCGCTGTCGGTCGTGCTCATCGGCATCAACGCCGCGCAATATCGCGCCGCCCACGAAGCTTTCTGCCGCGATGCGAACCTGTCCCAGTACGTCGACGCAGGTGACGCAACGCCGCAACGCCTGGCCAAGCTGGCAGATTTCGTGAGCCGCTCCATCTCGTCGTCCTCGCAAGCTCTGGGCACCGGTGGGCCGAGCCAGCCGCTCTCGTTCTGAGCACGTTGCCCAGCAATGCCTACTTCATCACGACCCGGAGCTGCTCCTTGAACATCGACCACTTCTTCACCACGGGGCAGGAGCACGTGCGCCAAGGCACCGGTTGCGAAGACTATGCCCTGTCAGGCATGTCAGACGACAGCGCACGCGTCTTCGCGGTGCTGTCTGACGGCTGCGGCGGCGCAAACGCGAACACCGATGTGGGCGCGCGCGCCATCTGCTTCGCCTTCGAGGAAACGATGCGTGCCCGCCTCGCCCGAGCCGGCGACTGGTTCGACGAAGCTTTCCTCGAGGAGATGAAGGCGGCATTCGCCTTGCGCTTCTCGATGTCCCCCTCGCCCCAGGACTACCTTGCGACGCTCGTCGGCCTTGTTGCGTCGCCGGAGACCGCTACCGTCGTCACTTTCGGCGACGGTGCCCATCTGGTGCGCTATGCCGACAAGCGGTATCGCCTGCAGTGGCTGGAATGGGCAGGTAACGCCCCGTTCTATCTGAACTACCTCTGCCGACCAGGACACTTCGACCGGTGGGCTTCAGAATTCTCGGCGGCGGGCCGCGACAGCGCTGCGGTTGAGTGCTGGTCAGTATTCGAAGAGACGGCCACGGGCGAGCTCGCTCTGCTCGAGGAAGGCTCCCGCGAAAGGAGCCTCGCCGAGCTCATGGGCGGCCATCAGGTCTCGTACCGGCCGCAGGACGAAGGAATCGACGGGGTGACCATTTTCACGGACGGCATTTTCCGGGTCAGCGACGTGGCGGCGCGCAACGCCGCGCGCGAGTTCACTGCGTACAAGAACTTCGCCGGCGCGTTCGTCAAACGACGGATGATTTCGGCCCTCGACAAATTTGCCAAGACCGGCAACAAGCCGCAGGACGACCTCGCGGTCGCCACTGCCTGGTTTGCTCAAACCTGAGAACTATCATGGCGGCGCGCACCAAGATTTTCATTCCCGGCAAAGGCGAATTCACGCTGACCGAAGCTGACCACGTCGCTTCGGGTGGTGAAGGCGCCGTCTATGTGAAGAAGGGATATGCCATCAAGCTGTTCTTCGACCCGGCGAAGGCGCAGCAGCACGGCATGGAATCCAAGATTTCCCAGCTGTCCGCAATCCAGCATCCCTTCATCGTCGCCCCGCTCGGCCCCGTCTATGACCAGGCGCAGACCTTCATTGGCTACTACATGCCGATGGCTAAGGGCGAGCCGCTCGTCAAGACGTTCACGAACTCGTGGCGCGATGCAAACCGCTTCGAGGACACGCAAGCCGTCGAGCTCGTCGGCAACATGCGCGACGCCGTGCGCGCCGCCCACTCTCTCGGCGCGCTGCTCGTCGACGGAAACGAGATGAACTATCTGGCCGAGGGCGTCCAGCCGCGCATCATCGACGTGGACAGCTGGCAGATTGGCAAGCACAAGGCGACCGCCTTGATGCCGTCGATTCGCGACTATCATACGCCGACCTTCAATCAGGGCAGTGACTGGTTCGGATGGGGCGTTGTGTCCTTCCAGGTGCTCACCGGTATTCACCCGTTCAAGGGAACACATCCCGACTTCAAGAAGGCCGACCTCGTGGGCCGGATGCAGGCGAATGCCTCGGTGTTCGACCCGAAGGTCAAGCTCAACTCGGCGGTTCGCGACCTGAACCGCATCCCCGGTGCTCTGAAAGACTGGTACCGCGATGTGTTCGAAAAAGGCGTGCGTACCGCGCCGCCGGCCTCGTTCGTCGCAACGGTCAGCGCAACGGCGCCGCGAACCACGCGCGTTGTGCAATCGGCGTCGGGTAGCGTGCGCCACGAAAAACTCGTGAGCCTGCCGGGGCGCATCCGTCATGTGTCGGGCGCGGGCGTGGCGTTCTATGATGGTGCCGCCGGCATGGAAGCTTTCGACCTCCAGCGGCGCGCGCGCATCGTGGGACTTGACGACCAGAAGATTGCGGCGCTGTTTTCCAATCAGGCCTGTCTCGTGCGGCACGGTCTCTCGCATGTGTTTCTCGCGCGCGCCGGTGACCAAATCACGGGCGAGCTGCTTTGCGTCGCGGGCGACCCGCTGCCGGCCGTCACGGCGTTGCCGCCGCTCGCACTCGCGGCCAACCGCCTGGTGGTCATTGACGGTAGACCGTTCGCACTCAATCCCGGTACCGAACAGGGCCTCATCGAGCTTGCGGTGGATACGCTCGGACCTCGCGTGATTGCGACGGTCAAAGCCGTGTGGCCCGTGCCCGTGCAATCGACTCGCTTCTACGACGGCGTGGCTATCATGGATTGCCTTGGCAAGCCCTTCCTCGTGGTTCCGGAGGGCAACGCGGTGCACATCAACCGGTGCCCTGCGCTCGCCTCCTACCGCCCTATCAGCGCGTTCGCACGGCGAGCGGGGTTTGTGCTCGTAGAAGCGCTCTCGACACGCGACGGCCAGATGTACCGGCTCGAGCTTCGCCTGAACGGCGTGCAATACGACATCGCGCGCGAGGACGTCATCGATTCGCCCGGCATGAGCACCGCCATAAACGCCAAGGGCATCCTGGTCGCGGTGTTTGACGACGGCGAGGTGACGGTTGCGAATACGCTCGGCGCCGGCCAGCGAGTCGTACCCGATGGGAGTGTCACGAAGGACATGGCGCTCTTCGCTCTGCCGGACGGAGTCGCATATTTCCGTGACGACACCGTGTACCGCTTGTCATTGGCCTGACGCCTGAAGCACGTCCTCGAGCTCCTATACGGGGTACCGTAGTGCAATCCTTGAGGACAAAATCATGACTATCTCGGCCGCCGAGCGCAGCACCCTTCAGCAAGAACTCAGCAACCCCGCCTTGCGCGACTACACGGTTGTGCAGCAGGCTCTCGCCGACCTCGACAAAGGACACCTGACTGCCGCGATGGCGCGCCTGTCGGTCGAGAACGATAAGTTCGTCCGCGTCGCGCCGGATTTATACTGGCTCGTGAAACGTTGGACCGACGTCCTCTGAGTGAACTTCGTGCACTGGATGGTCGCGTGATTTAACGGCCCTCACCGCACCGAGCAGGTGTCGCTGAGGACTAGGCCCAGCGAACAGACGGCCCCCTTGCTTCCAAACCGTCCACGCTTCGGCGTCGGACGGTTTTTGCTTTGAATCGCAAGGATACGCGCGGCTGGTCGCTGCGGCGTTGGGAACTCGAGTGCAATAAGTGCGCGGGATGACCTGCTACCAGCCCCACCGTCCCGCAGGGTCCTCCGCCAAGAAAAACGGACCCGTAAAAGCACGGGTCCGTTTCGAAATCACACCTCTGACTGCTAGACCGACCAAGGCTGTCAGCAATCAACGAACGTCACAAAGTACATGTGGCAGTCATCGCGGGAGCTTTCGGCCTGCACCGGGTATTGCGGGTTCTTCACCAGCCACTCAGTAACCTGCTCTTCGGTTCCGCGAAAAATTACACCGTTCGTGTGGTGGTCGCACACAATGTGCGGTCGACGCTCTCTTGCTGAACGGCGCGTCACGCGATAATACCGGCTATCCGTTTGGGATTCGAATTCGTGCTTCCAGATGCAGAACTGGTTATCCCCTGGCGCGCGCTTCTTCGACGGGTCCGCCGGGTCAACAAACACGGCATAGCAGCGGTTTCCTTTCTCCGGGAGTTCCGGGAATTCTTCGACTCGACAGAGGTTGAGCGCGTCGAATTGCACGCTCTCCGCGAGAATGACGTCGCCAACGCGAACGTCGTTGATGTCCACAAGCGCTTCGCCCATGAGCCAGCCGGCGAAGTCTTTAGTCCCGCCAGCACGCCATGACGTCAGCGGGCTTCCGGGCTGTGGCTGCAGAGTCTTCATTTGGTTTTGTCCTTTGAGTTTTAGGGGCCTTGTTGCGAGTAGTCTAGGTACCGCTCCCTTTCTAGACAAGCTGACGGTGTCACACCGGGCGCGCAATCTTCCGGGGGTCACTCCAGGCCAACGTTGCGTGCAGCTTTACGGACGAATACATTGGAGTCATGGCGGCGGTGAGTGCGTAAGCGCCGTCGTGAGCAACGGCAGCCGTTCGCTTTCCAGGTGGACGGGCGGCGGCGGAGCCGAGCGACGAGGCCGCCCGCACGATGAAGTCGGTTCGGTTTCTCAAATAAGCTTCGCTCCGGACGACAACCCCTTCGGCAACACGCGTCAGAGGTTATACCCTACGTTCCCCTTGTGAGGTATAACCGCTCATTCACAGCGCTGGCCGGGGGCAGCGGCTACCCGGGCTGCTGCAACGATACGACTCAGTGCCGCACGATAAGGGGCTACCTGCTGTACGATTTGCGCCCCTTCCAGCGGGGTGCGGCTCGAGGCGTACCGACACCACTCCAGCACGACGAATCCCTTCGAAGCGGACAAACCGCGCGGAGCCCAAATGCGGCAGAGTGTGCAGTTCGGTGATGAGGTAGATTTTGAAATCTCGTGGGAGCGCGTAAAAGGTCTTCAGCGCTCGACGACCAAGGTCGCCCCTAACTATCTCATCCAGGACGTCGGTCGAATATGCCTCCAAAGTTGCACGACGCTGCATCACGAATAGCTGGATATGCATTTGAAAACCGCCAGGTGCGGGGACAGGCTACCCGCACAAAAAACTGGTCGTAAAGCCGCGCTGCCGACCCCGTCAAGATAAAGCGTTGAGCGTAGCCAAAATCCTCTGCTTCCTCACAGGGCTTCCAGGCTGTCGACAGCCCTTGCACATCGGTGAACGTGCGTACTAGCTGGCACACCAGCGACAATACAAGGAGCACCAGCAAAGATGGAACAGCCGCAGCCAGCAGCAACGTACCAACCAAGAATAATACGTGACTGTTCCGGCCATTCAGGATGACGAATGCCCCTGCAAAGGCCATGCAGCATACCAACAAGAGGCACCCCGAAAACCAAAGGGGAACACGGGGGCGATTAAATAGCGTGAATCGAGAAGTCATTCCACGTGTAGCCAGCGTGTCAGGAAAGAAAAAGGGCGGCGCGTCTCCGCACCGCCCTGTCCCCTCCCTACCCTACCGCTCTTAGTGTTGCTTGACGCTGGCGGTGTTATTGTTGGCGGTCTGCGTCAGGTTGTTCGGCCTTTTCCCCGGATGGCCTTCATCAGCCCTCGGATGCTGTATTCGCATCCTCTTGGCTTGTTTGTATTGGTACGACGGAACGGATTCTCGACGGCCTCGGGGTCCCTGTATGTGGCTTGGCCCGCATTTCCCGGTATTTCATCCGCTGCAGTTGCGGCGACGGCTCACATCGCATCGGAAAGCACGGCGTGGCAATTCCCGGCATCGCCCGCTAACATCACTGCAAGTGAAAGGCGAAGGAGGTCCGCTGTGGAACTAGCAACGCTTGTCTTGCAGTTGGAAGCCTCAAATAGGGCAGTGGCGGAGAGCCTTACCAGTTCGTTACACAGGGAGCTCGAGCGTGGAGCGCTCTGGCTGACATCCTCCTCCCCGTGAACGGGGAGGGTTCCTCGCCAAACTTCCCGGGGCTGCGGCGAGTCTGTAAAAGCCCTCGACGCTCAGACCGGATAGACGCGGACTGCATAGCGAACCGCTCTGACGGGCTGCGAAGTCAGCCCGTGCTCAGGCAACTACCTAGCCTTCGCGTTGCAGCTTGGTTTCGTACCAGCCCGCTACAAGCAGCGGTGATGCGAGCTCTCGCCATGCTTTTTCGAGCATGGACGGCTGGTACGTGATTCCTTCAGTATTTCGAGCGAGAAACGCGCTGTAAATGTCGCGTTGCGCTCTGCCACGACCGTCTCCAAACACGTGCCAGCGTTCTGACAGCTTCTTTTTCGTGAACGTGTCCGTAGAGTGGTCGTATTGGCTCGTCTTCAGCCTGTACACGTCGATGATATCCCGCTGGCCGCCAGCTCTTTCAGCCTTGCGTTCCAGCATGTCCATGAAGAGTCCAGGCGCCCGGACCGCAATGCTGCGGCCGAAACGACGTTGCAATGCCAACGGCGATACGCCGTCGTCCTTCCAGATTCTTGCCCTGCCCAGCAGGAAGTTAATGAGCGCGCCGTGCGCATTTTTACGCACGGCGGCCTCATAGCGAAGCATCTCCGCGAGTTGCCGCTCGGTCGCGCGCATCGCCGGCGACTTCTTCCACGTCCGTCGGCCCTTCTTGACGCGGCCGTCCTCGTGGTAGTTGTCGGGATTGCTGGCGCGGCGCTGCCGGTCGAGCTTTCGGCGCAGCACGCGAATGGCCGCGTGCGGACGTTCGACCTCATCGGCGAACCGCTCATTGCCGGCCTCGACGGCGGTGCACCACGCAATTTTCGAGGGACCGATATCCAGACCGCCGACGCTGTTCTCGGGCGCGAGTCGCTTCGCGACGCTCGCCTTGATGGGCGTCCTGCCGTCCTGCACGAGCTGCAGGAACCAGCGCCGCTCGCCCTTGATGTTGCGCCACACGATGCGGCAATACTTTGTTTTGAACTGCAGGGCGGCTGCGAGCCATTCGTCTTTCTGGAGGTTCGGCAGTTGCACCGGAATCTGCCAGCCGTGCTCGACCTGGAGCGCCTGATTTTCGGCCTTCCACCGGAGCATACCCTTGTGGTTCTTCCCCTCAAGGCTATGGAGCGGACGCCGCAGCCCCTTGAAGCGCGGGCGGCCGCGCTTCCCGAACACGTATTGTTCAAGCGCCTTGAACACCCGCGTCCCGATGGCCTGCGTTTCATGCGCACCGATGCGCGAGCTGAAGCCCGCTGCATTCTTGTGGCGGATGGCGAGTCCCGTGAACGAGAAATCTGTAAAGCCGTGGGCTGTGCGTACGGCGCTGAATGCCTCGTTTCTCGCGGCCCCCTTCTTCATTCGCCGCGCGGCGCCCCAGCGCGGGTCCGCGCGCAGCGCTTCGACGATGGCTAGCCCGTCGGCCAGCACCGGGTTGTAAATGCGAGTCCCGCAAAGAAACCGGTCGGCGAGCCTACGCTCGTCGCTCTGGGAAGGCGACAGCAGCAGGTCGACAACGAAGGAAGGTTTCTCTTTGCAGGCCATCAGAGTTTGAAAAGCCGGAATGTGTTAAGTTTACCCTGACTTTCGCCGTCACACCAAGCCTAGCGAAAGAAGTTCGAGGTTTCGCTAACCCCGCCATGAATGACGGGGCTTGCGCGAAACGATGCATGGGTCAATGTTGAGCGCGAAGACATTCGGTCCGGTTCCCGCGCATCCGCAGGGTCAGTGCTCATCACGGAGTTCCCGGCCTCCGCTTGGCGCGAGTTAGCGCATGCGGTGTACGGCTGGCTTGTGCGCAATCAGGTGTCGGCGGCGCGGGTCATCATCGGTTACGGAGGGGCAGTCTCTGCATCAACATGCACGGCCGCACACGTCGTTCAAATTGTCCAGCGCGCGCTTTCCAATCGACCACGGTTCGTCTAGGGCCGTTGCACTTTAACGCCGCACCGTCAAAAAGAACAGGGGCCCTGTGAGAGGCCCCCGGAATCAAACACGTATTGACGACGTTTCGTTACTTCTCCAGTTTCTGGTCGTCCTCAGTCGGATACTTCACCTGACCGAAGCGAATCAGCAGCACACCTAGTGCAAGCATCAGAATCGCACCCGCTATCGCGAGCATGTGATTTCCCGACGCACTACCATTTCCCAGTATCAGCTCGCGAGCGAGCGCGACCATGGCAATGTACAGCGGAAAGCGCACCGGCAGTTGCCCGGCCTTGAAATACTGGCCGACCATGGCGAGCACCTCCAGATAAAGGAACATGAGCAGCAGGTCCGTCAGCGTGACATGGCAGCTCAAGACCATTGTCTTTACCTCATCCCCCATCGCTACAAACGTTGCGATGGCGACTACCACCAGGCCAATGAGTTCAGCGAAGTGCAGGTACTTGTAAAATCGGCGTCGCATCTCCAGTACGGAGTCAGGCGTTGTGAGCATCGTCGTTTCCTCGTCTAATGTTGCGTTGCAAAATTGTCTAGGTACTGTAGGTACATTCGCATCGAGGTCGTCGAAAGTCTCGGACTCTCAGTGGACAAGGCCCAGCGACGCTTTTGCAATACCCACGCTCCCGCAGCAGTGAGCAAATTGAACGGAGGGAAGACCGGCTGACGGGAGAAACGGTGTGAGAAAAACCGCAAGCGAGTGCCACGCGGTCACGCAGGTCGACGATGAAGACGCTTCGGCCCTGTGAACGAACAGGCGCGAGCGCCAACGGCGGTAGTCGCCACCTCTAACAACCCGGCGAACTGACCGCTGCGTATGCCGACAGTACCGAATCACGGGGACGAACGCCCGTCGAAGCGATTTTTTTGGCTACACGCCAAAGGACCGCAAGGTGTCTTAACCGAAGAGGAAGAAATTAACATGGCAGAAGAACAAAAGTCGGCAGTCGAGTCGTTGCAGGAAAAGTTCATCGAGGAAGTGAATGCGAAAGGCATCGCACACACTCTGGAGTGGATTGGCGGCTGGTACACCTCGGATGCTCGACGACGAAATGAAACGCGCGCTTGGCGAGCACATCAACGACAGGGAAGCGCGTCGGCTCTATCTGACGGACCGGTTGCTTTCCGCCGCACGCCGCGTGGGCAACTACTCCACTTCACCGGGTGCCAACCTGATGCGCGAAGCAGAAGCTGCGGTCGCCGCCCGCGCAGCCGAACGCCAGCTCGGCAGCCATCAGGACGCTTCGTGGAACGCATTTCGAGCTCGCGTCGACGCTAATGTCGACGCGAAGCAAAGCTGAACGACAAACAAACGCTTGTCTGGCTGATTCTATCCGCGCTCTCGGGCGCGGATTTCTTTTGTTGCGGCGGCTCTTGGGCAGAGTCCGAATCGAGCCAATATTCCAGCGCGGGCCTTGCGTGACAACGGCCGGGCCGGTGTGTCGTGGCTATCTAGCCACAAGTCTGCTGCTGCCGAACCGGCGCGGTTTCGACGTCGCGCTCGTGGTCCGCGAGTTCTTTGCCATGCCGACAAATCGACAGGACCGCCTCCCGCAGCAACCGGCTCGCTGATTTTTTAAAGAGAACGATAGAGCTACCGCAAAGAAGGCAAACGCGCGTTGCGTCGACAGGCGTTCCACAGCTTGTAGGCTCGTGAACGCATCCAGCTACGAGCCATCCGGCCGCAAACACAGACGACGAAATACGGCCCGTCCGTCACACGCGAGTCCCTGTAGCGGGTCGCCCATTGCGGCGCGCGGCCGCAGTCACAGCGCGTAAGTCGGGGGCGCGGCTTTCCATCGGCGCAGTCGTCCGGTTCGTTAGGTCGGTCGAGGTCTGGGTTTACTTCACTCTTAGGCTGGCGGGCGGTCATCAGGCGGCGTCCTTTCCATATTTCCGGAAGCGCTTTGCGACATATTCCGCGTGGCCCGGCGCGAGCCCGTCACGCAACTCCGCCCAAACCATCAACAGCCGCATGTCAGGGAACGTCTTGAAAAACTGCCTGGCGCGCAGCTTCGTGTCGTCCGCAAAGGACTCCCACTTCCTGCCCGCTGTCAGCGCTTGCGGAAGATTGGCAATCTCGCCAGCGGCCATCAGTTCGGCCACGTGTCGGGTCCCCCGCCGGTTCCAAATCGAGGAATTACGCACTTTCCAGTTTTCCAGGCCAGCGGAGAGTTCCTCGTCACTCGACGACATGTCTAGGTGCGGTGCCACGCGAAACGTCCTGTACACGAGCACGCCAGCGACGTCCACGCTCCGCTTGAGAAGAGAGGCCATTGTCCACGCCTGTTCGTGCCGACGCGCGAGTGCCAACGCGAAAGTCAGCTCGCGGATTCGCCATGCAATATAAGCTTCGTCGTAGTCCGCCTCACCGTATCGGGCTTCAGCTTCCCGGAACCGGGCGCGCAGTCCGCGCAAACCTTGCAGCCCCACTAAGGCCTCGTCAACGACCTCCTCCACACGGCTGCGCGCAACGGCCACCGCGAGTTTTGTTTTGCTGCTTCCATCTCGTCTTCGGTCGTTATCGCGAGCCCCGCGACCACCGCGTCACGGAGCCGCTGCTCGACTTTGAATTGGCCGTCGGATATCGCCGTCAACAGGAAATCCATTTCGGCAAGTCGTCGGCGCGTGCGCTCGAACGCGCTCGCATCCGGCCGCAACGGCGGTCGCTCTGCTCTCAGAGAGCGGATTGCGAACTCGCCGGGGATGCTCGATACTTCAACGGTCGTTAGAAGGGCCTTGTGCTGCTCAAATAATCTCGGTGCCGCGAGTGCTGCACTGTAGCCGTTCCAATCTGCGAAGCCCGCGCATTCCGACAGCACTTCGAGCAGTTCTGAGCACGTGAGCTCACTCGTTGGCTTGTCGAGTGCAGCGAGAGCGCGGCGGAGCGAAGCAGCGGACGTAGTGACGCCCTTGGTGGTTTGAAGCATGTCCAGTTCCAGAAAACGGCCTCGCCGACGAGATGCGCCAGCGTCTTGCTGGTAGTTGTTCACATTACTGTTGCGAGGACCGAAAGCCGGAGCCAAACAGACATCTCACATGGAATGCAAACTGCTCTTCACCAGACCGGAAATCGGCGTGAACGGCGGGCGGCAGTTGCCTTGCCGGAATTGTAAAGGCATGCTCGCCTTCTGTCGAGAGGGAGGCCGCTGCTTCGCCTGCCAGACACTATACATTCCAGATGGTGCGTTTTAACAAACCGAGGCGCGCATCAGTTGATGCCGCATCGACTTCAGGACACTTATACAGGAGCAGCAATGGACGATTTGAAGATGCACGCGGATTCGCACAAGAAAGGTGTTTTCGGGGCAGTCAATGCGGAAGGTGAACCGATGTTCGAGTTCTTCGCTGACACCGCTTACTCGGTGCGTTCGGCATATGTCCGCGCCATGCCCCATACGTGGAGTGCGGCGGAGGCGAACGGGGTGCAGGTGCTCGAGTATGCGCCGGTCGCGCGCGTCGTCAAGAGCGCCGAGCCAGTCGCGCAGGTCGACGAGGTGTTGCCCTTCATCCCCAAAACCGCCGCGCATTGGTGCTTGTACAGCGGCCCGGACGGTGAAGATGCGGCGCTGAAACTGGGCCTTCAGTTGTCGAGTCTCATCCGGCAAGAAGCCGTCCACGCGCTCTCACCGGAGAACCCGCCTCGCAAGCAGGCTGTCTCGCGCATCGTCAGCGAGATGAAAAGAGTAATGGAAGGCTTTGCCAATCAGGGCGCCGTAGACAGCGAGCCCGTGGACATTGTGGTCAGAATTGTCCAGGATGTCTTCCGGCCCGATTACAGCAGGTGGTAACCGTAGGAAAAGAACCGTTGATTTGAGCAGCTCTCTGATTTTTCAGAGAGCTGCTTTCTTATGCGGAGCGCCTGTCGCAGCGTTCCTTTCATCAAGCAGGTAAGGCCCTCGGTATCGCTACACGATTCAAGTCAAGGACCACCTGGCGGAGCCAACACGGGAAAAGTGGGCAGCCCTTCGGCGCCCAGAGTTGAGGCAGGTCACGCTTGACAGCCTCGAAGCTGAGGTCAAGCGCAAATTCATTGTCGGTTTTACCGGGTCGTGAACCCGGATAGGAGAAACGGATGTCGCAAGTTCAGTTCGCGCGCGAGCAGTTGACGCGCTCCGCGCTCTTGACACGGATGGTTTCCGAGTCAGTGCAACACGTCAGCCAGCCCGGCGACGATATCGCGAGTCTGACCGCACGGTATGTCGAAGCGTACGGCCGCATGGACGACGCAGCGTTGGTCAGTGAGTACAAGTACCAGACGGGCAAGCGCGTTGCTCTAGTCGCGATATAGCGGTCAGCGCGCGCTGAATCGCTCGTGTGAGCGCCGGCATCAGATGCAAACTGCCGACTGTCACGCGGACAGGATGTCTGTCCCACTTAGTCTTCACCATTCTTAATTCACCGGACGACCAGCTCAGGCTGCTTGTCCGGCTTTTCATATTTCCGCCCTGGACAAGTCCCGTCTGCTATATTATTCGTGGCCGAACCGTCGGCTTTTCAGGAGGACACTTTACAAATGAATTCGGAAACTCCGGGGTACCTGGACGTCGGGCGCACGCGTGTATCGACAGGCAAGCTCGTCGACGAGTGGACTTTCGTCTCACCGCTCCGTTCCAAGGGGGGACCAAACCTCACGGTTCAAGTGTCGATAAAGAAGACCGGCGCCGGTATCACTTTCACCGCCCATGGTAAATGTCTTCCCCAAGACATCGAGTCCACCGACATCGAGAAACTACGAGTCGCCGTCGAGCACGAACTGCGCTTTCAGCATGATGCGCTTACGGGCCTCAAATGGGTCGACTGGCTGGAAGTCGTGGTCGCAGGCGGGGGAATGTTTCGCAAAGACGGGGCAGAGCTCAAGTTCTCGTATAGCCGCATCAAGCGCGCGCAGGACCCCCATACCGGAGCCGCTCTAACGTTAAACTCGAACGGGCTGGTAGCCCCGTTTCCGCTTCCGAAAAAGGCGGGTGAGCTCGACGAAGGTGACACCGCTAGTGAGTGGAAGGGCCTGAATCGCAGAGAGCAGGAATACGAGTACTCGTATCTCCCCGCGACACCCGAGAACCTCGCGGCGCTGCAGAGCATCACCGACCGGATGACCGAGCTGCGCGCGCGGCTGTCCGAGTTCCTCCGCCAGGACGCAATTCAGGCTTCACTCAAAAACCTGAGCAACGGCCTCGGGGCGCTACCCGACCTCACGCAAACAGGCAATTGATTTTCCGCACAGGCTCCTCACGGAGCAGCGGCTTTTTCTTTCTGCGTCCTGCTTTCGTGGCCCGAATTAAAGTCGGCGGCGCTTCACACCCGTCAGCTTGCTATACCCTCTCGTCCCCGTACGCCCCGAACCGCCCCTATGAAAACGATGAAAGCCGCTGTCCTCACACTCGCCCTCTTCACGAGTATTGTCTACGCGAAAGAACCCACGATATCGTCAGCGAAAACTCGGGCTATTTGCGACGAAGTCGCAGCGCGGGAAAGCAACGGAACGTTGCAACAAGCCGAAATCGTTCTCGACGGCACAGTGTCGGAGGCTGAAAGTGAGCGCCTCAACGAAGCTCTCACGGATGCAGGAAGCGATGCCTGGATGAGCGGAGTTGGAGCCGTCGCCTTTGGTTCAAGCAGCAAAAAGCACCTCTTCGGGTACGCCTACAGCCACGGAACCTGCAAAAGCCGAGCGATAGTCGACATCGACCGGCTGCTTCGGGTCGCACCTGGCCTGAAGGGAAGCCTCGACCGCGACCCTGAGCTGTCGAATCTTTGGGGCGACGTCGGTGACCAACAACGGCTCTATCTGATACAAGGCGAGCCGGTGGTGCTGGACAGCAAGGGGTCGCTTCTTTGGCTCGTCAACGGCGTAAAGCAGCAGCTCTGTGCAATTGAAGCTTCACCGGAACCAAAAACTGAGATTGTGAACAAGGGCGATGCCTCAATCTGCCGCGCCGTCGTCGACGAGAAAGTTACCGAGGTTCAGTGGACCGACGCGCCCCAAATTCCCAGCGCGACGCTTGGAATAAAATACATTCCTCTCAACGAAGTCCACGCTGCAAAAACGGCCGTAGTGTTACATGACCACAAGTCAAAGAAGTACGCTCGCTATCAGCTAAGCAGTGGCGGCGGATGTGGACGTGACTCGTCATGGGTCATGGAGCTTCGTGACGACGAAAGTGCACCGGTGGAATCTGCGGTGAATAACGAGCTTCGTCGTGACGAACTGAGCTACGACGCAACGCTATTCACGTTCGACGGCGGTTTGTATCTGAAGGGGGTCCAAGGCAACGCAACCACCGTTCTCAGCCTGGATAATGACCGTGTGCTGCCCGTGTGCGACATTGTCGACGTCCCCCAATACTCTGTTAGCCCTTAGTTCGTGTCCGGCGAGTAATGCTTAAGAGTGCAGCATGCCGAGACCGTGACGCGCTTCCAGAACCGGGCCGGCCTCTGTGGAAGCGCCGCTGCTAGAGCGAAGCACTGAATATCTCGGTGACGAGCGAGAAATCGTCGCGATGGCGGCTACGTTGGTCGCGACTCCTGTTGGCTCTGAGAGCCGGCGCCGCTCGCTTGTCATGCCGCCGGGCGGAGACCGATAGTGGCTAGACAGGTAGTCTCCACCCGTCCGTGTATCCTCGCATGAACCTCAGAATCCTCGTTGTTTCCGCGCTCGTGTTTTCGACAGACAGCTTTGCTGCTTCGTCGCTGCCTCCGGTGTGCGACTACGTTGCCACGCACGTCAGCGGGGGCCGCACGCTAAAAGAGCTCAACGAGTCTGCGCGCGAAGAGGAACGGCTACCGGGATATCTAGAAGCCGCCCGCAAGCAAGGCAACAGCCCGGAATTTTTGGACCACGAGGGACCGTACGCCAGGGAACTCAAGGCCTATCATGCGGACATGGATAGAGACGGAGTATCGGACGCTCTCTATGTGACCGAAGACGATGGTTCGGCCCATGCGGTTCTTGCGCAAGCGCGCAGCGGAAAGGACGGCACGTGGCACGAGCTAATGTACGGGACCCCCGACGGCATCCGGCCATTTTCCTATAGGGGTCAAACATTCTTTTACGTTGTCGGCGGCCGTGACCCGGCCTATGTGTCCGAATACGACAGTGCCTGGAAAGAGCACCGAATATGTGACCTGCAGGAAGTTCGCCACGAGTGGGTGACGGAAGAGCCGAACGGGGAGGCTGCGTGCAAAGTAGCGGCGTCCGAAGCTATGTCCTACGTCGAATATGGTCCGCCTCCCCCGGACCTGGACAGGGATGCCCTTCCGCAATGCATAAGCGACTGCAACTACGGCGGCCAGCTCGACGTCAAATATCTGTCAACAGCCTCGGTCGACCTTTACAACGACGGGCGCAAATTTTTGATGGCGGAGGGGAGCTACTATCTTGCCGGACGAGGAGGGACTGGACGTGTACCGCTCATCGTCCGGTCTGAGGCCGATAAAAAAATAGTAGCTCCAGAAATGGGGGAAGAATATGGAATGGGCAATGCACATGCGACTTTTGACGATTACACATTGAGGCTCGCCCGGTACGAGAATTTAACGTATTTCGAAGCGACATATGGCCGCGACCTTTCCCAGTTCACCGGGGATACGCGAGACATTTACACTTGGCGCCATGGAGTCGTCGTTCAGGTTTGCGCGCTGAAATCTCGCATCACGTATCAGGCGGTCCCTCCTGAAAAGGCGGAGTAAGCCGGTTAGCGCCGATGCCCAAAGACGATTCGAAAACGAAGACAATGAAAACAACCAATGTCATTAAGGCATTTGACGGATGGGTTTTTCTCTCTTCCTTTGTCATCCTCTTTTTTATGGGATTTATTCCCGCTTGGAACGTCGCAACCGCGACTGTACCCAACAAAGCTGCGTTGGTGCAAATATCGGGCAGCCCCGCCGTAATCCACGACAGAGCCAGCCATCAACTCGGCCTGAGAACCGATGCGGGAATCGTTCGCCTCCAGTGTCGCCCGTGGTCTTTTGCGAAACCGTGCCTTCCCCTTGTTTGGCCGGACGACGCGACTGCAACAGCCTTGGTTTCTTGGCCGTTGAAGGGCCACGCTGAATCGACTGCCGGATACTGCCAAGTACGAAGCTGCAAAGCTATCGCGTATGAAATCAGTATCGTGGGCGGCCCAAGCCTGACGTATCAGCAGTCGGTTAATTCCTTGACTGCCGCCAAACAGGTCAATAGCGTTTGGCTTATCGCGAACCTCGTCCTGTTCTTCTTTATTAATGGATTAGGCCTCGTGTTGAAAAGAAGAAAGTGCAAAACAACGTGGATGGCACCCCTGCACTTGACGATTTTCATGAGCCTATTCCTCCCCTACTGCTACGCGACGAAATAAATCTCCCGCTGTAGGTAAGACGTGCGTTCCCTTAAAGCGTGTGGCAGCGCTCGGGGTCGGCCACCCTCGACAGGAACATGATGTGCGCTCACAGTTGGGCGGGCGTTTTTCAACAGGGAGCCTCCGGCTCCTTGACGCCCCTTATTCCACGATAAAGAGTCAAATATGACCTCTTAACTGAAATATTCAGCCATATCTGACCGGTTTCAGCAGCGCAAATGGCGCCACGTGCGTTGTAGGTAGACGCATAATATGAGAATCTGAGTCCCACAAGTTGAGAAACTTATGGGTCGTTTTATTGATAGTCAGACTCATGAACGATACGTGGACGCGGTGATACTACCTGAGCTTCTCTTCCGAGCTCTCGGAAGTGACATTCAGGCCAAACAGCTCTCCCTGGCGTCCTTCGAGCTTTTGCTCCTTTCCCGCTCAGGAATCAACGGGGCGTCATCAGGTCGCGCGTCTATCCGGCTTCGGCAACCCAGCCGTACCTTAAAGCGGGCGCGCCGACCGCGCTCGGCGACTCCGGACGGCGAAAAGCGACTCGAATCCTCGCTTTCTGGGCATGTGCGTCCGGCGAATCGATAAAGTGCCTGCCCTCTGCCCTCTGCCATCTGTCGTATCACGACAATTCTGTCATTCGCATTGCATTCCTGCCCGGACCGGCTATAACGCAGCATAAATAAGTCTGTCCGTACTCAAGGGAGAGGGCCATGTCCGCAAGTGTGAGAGACTTGCCGTTCCTTTTGCTTGTCCTTGTGCTCCTTTGCGTTCCGCGCGGCCTCTACGCGCAGGTGGCGCGAATGGAAGTCATTCCTTTCGAGTCGGTGACGCTCACAGACGAGCAATTTCTGGGCGGAAGCGAAGACGGCAAGCGCGTGACGATAGCCGGTGAATTGCGGCTGCCTCGCCCGGGGACCGACAGGCTGCCCGCCGTCATACTGCTGCACTCGTCCGGGGGTATCGGCGGCCAGATAACGGACTGGGAGCAGTGGTTCCTGTCGTTGGGCGTTGCCACTTTCGTGGTCGACAGTTTCACGGGCCGAGGCATACAAAACACAATCAATGACCAGAGTCAGCTGGGCAGACTCGCCCAGATAGAAGACGCGTATCGCGCGCTCAGCCTTATTTCCAAACACCCTCGTGTCGACGCGAGCCGCGTGATGCTGATGGGTTTTTCTCGTGGCGGGCAAGGCACGCTCTACGCAAGCATGACACGCTTCCAGAAAGCGCATGCCGATGCGTCCACGCCAGGATTTGCCGCCTATGTTCCGCTTTACCCAGACTGCAGTGCCCGCTACCTCGATGACGACAACGTTTCAAAGGCTCCTATTCGCATATTCCATGGAAGCGCAGACAACTATGACCCGATTGGGCCTTGCAAGGCCTATGTGGAACGGCTGAAGGCCAAGGGGGTGGACGTAGAGCTCACCGAGTTTGCCGGGGCCAATCATGTCTTCGATGGGCGCGCCTTCGCGCATCCAACCCCACTGCCAAAAGCGCAAACCGTGCGCAACTGTGCATGGGAAGAACACAGCGCCGGGCAATTGCTCAACGTCAAAAGCAATCTGCCCTTCTCATATGCAGACCCTTGTGTTGAACGAGGCGTGACAATCGGGTACGACGAGAGCGCGACGGAGCAAACGAAGAAGGCAATAGCCAACCTGGTTACCACTACGCTTAAGCCGACACCGACACGTGCCCCGTAATTCCGGCGAGACTGGCGGGAATAGCATTGCATTGAGCTCTTGTGTAAAAGGCGCAGAGATTTGCTCTCTGTGCTTCGAATCAGCCGTGGTGCGCCTAGGTAGGCTGTATGCTGTGTGATTCCTCCAATCGACCACCCGGCCCTAAATGTCGACGTGGTCGACCGGCCGCTTAGAGTGCTCCGCCCCACACCACCCTGAAAGTGGCTGCCATCGCTGCCGCGTCGCCGTGGCGGCGCGCAATCTCCGCACGTGCCAGCGTGGTCGCGAGTTCTTTGTTCCCGAAGACGGCGAGGTCGCTTCGCAAGGCGCTGCTCTCCGGGTCCCTGAGCACCTCCCGCTCGCCATCAATCTCCAGCTCGTAACGCCAGCCCGCGATACCGCCTTGCTCAAGCACTCGATAGACACCCGGTGGCAGCGCGCGGTATCGCGCTTCGCGGTATCGCGCTTCGCCTTCTTGTCGGCGCTGTTCGAAGGCGGCATTTTCCACCGGCGTCCTCAGTGGGGCCTTCGGCAGCATCGCGACGAGTCGCGCGTCGATTTCGTCGACATCGCCATGCAGGAAGGGGTTGTACGAGTTTCCTGTGGTCATACTCTTCTCCGCTCAGTATCTTGTGTGCTTGATGAGTGATTCCACTCGATATCGCGCGTCGTCGCCGCGAGTACTCCAGTGCCGTGCAAGGCGGCCCTCGCGAACATTTCGACCGTCGCTGCTATCGAAGGCATCAATCCGACGCCAGCCTCGTTAACGCACTCCCGCGCGCGGGCCAGGTCTGCCTTAAGCGCGCCGCCGATTGCCCGCAGAGGGTTGAATAGCTTCAGCGGCAGGCCGAGCATCGCGGGGTGTGGTTGAAGCTCCGGCGCTTTGCCCTGGCCAAGGAGCGCGTCGCTGAATGCCGTGGGAAACTGCGCCGCTAGGTGCACGCCGCTCGTCCCGCGCGGATTGCACTCCAGCGCCACCAGCCTGTCGCCTGTGTCGATGGCATCCAGCGAGAACTGCCCCGACAGACGCTGGCGCGCCGCCAACGCCGCCGCCATCTCGCGCAGGCGCGCGTCCGCATACGGCTCGAAATAGACACTCGCGCCCTTCCCTGCTCGCCACTTCGGCCGGTACGCAACGTGCAACAGGAGTTCGCCGTCTTCCGCAATGTTGTACGTGCAGTATTCCGGGCCGTGCGCGCGTTCCTGCGCCAACCACGGGTCCTGCGAAGTTGGCGTCACGCGTCGCAGCGCCTTCGGCGTCGGCGAGATGAGCGTGCGCGCGGCGAAGCGCGAGAAAACCGGCTTGAGCACCCAGTCGACATCCTCCTCGAGCGCTTCAACGGCTTCCCGTGATGTTAGCAAGCGATTCTCTCCCGCTCCGTATCCGAGCTCGGTCGCGGTCTGCGCGAACAACCATTTGTCATGAAGCGCCAGCAGCTTCGCAAGCGGCGGCGCGAACACGCGCGTCGTGATGAGTTCCCGGGCCTTTGCAAGAGCGAGCCAGAACACCTCTTCGGAGGTCGGGATAATCAGGTCGATGTAGTTGCGCGCACACGCCTGCTGCAACGCGTGCGTGAACGCATTGAATGCCTGACGTGGAGGCGGCGTGCGGACATAGCCCTGGATGTGCGGGCTTGCGGCTCCGATTGGAAACAGCAGGCTGTCCGACATCCACACACGGTGTCCGGTGCTCGCCAGCGTCTTGGCGATGTCGAGTGAAATAGGCGCGCGTGCGCCGGTGATGAGGATGTTCATTCGCAAGGTGCCGTAGGGGGTGAGGTGTCGAATCGCTCGCGCGTCGTGCGCCGGCGCTTGTCGAGCGGCGACTCGTTGAACCGCTCAACCATCTCGAAGTCGAGCCGCACTTCCGACGTCGACACGCCAAGCCGGGCGAGCGCCGCCCGCAACGATGCGGTGACCGCCGATATCGCAATCCCAGGCGCGAGAAGCTGAACGCGCAATGTGTGCGCATCGCTCTGCCGGCATCGGAAGTCCTCGACCCCGGGGACCGACACAATCGCCCGGCTGACAAAATCCGGGAACACGTCGACCGCGCCGCCGGCGCCGGGCAGCGTGAGCACGTCGTCGCAGCGGCCCTCAATGCGCTCAATCACGCGCGTGACGCGGCCGCAACTGCACGGTTTCGGGTCCAGCACCAGCACGTCGTCGAGCCGATAGCGGACGATGGGCTGCGAGCTGCGCGTGAAGTCAGTCACGACCGGCGCGAAGCGCCCGCCCTCGCGGTCAATCCAGTCCGGCTCGATGTGAACGAATTCCTCGTTCAGGTGCAGCTTGCCGTGCTCACAGCTGGCGGCGAGGAACCCCTCGGTGCACTGGTACACCTGTTGGGCCTGAACTGCCCAGGTAGCTTCGATGAGCGTCTTGACGTCATCCGGAAGCACCTCCGCTACCGAGATGACCTTGCGCGGCGTGAGCGTGATGCGCCCGGCCTGTTGCGCGCGGGCGATTTTCTCGAGCAGCTGCGCCGGCGCGACAAGAATCGAAGGGTTGAACGTCTGCAGCTCGACTAGATTCTCGTCGAGCGTTTTGACCATGTCGAAAAAGCGGAAGCTGATGAGGCCCGCGCGCCCCACCGACTCATACAGCTTGCTGTTTGCCCTCAGGAAGAGCGCCACGCGTTGCCGCTGAAGAAGCGGCGCCGGCAGCAGCTTCGCGAGCAACACGCCTGCCCACTGCGCGCGTTCGCGCTTCGATGCGAGGAAGAGTCCGCGCGAACCCGAGGTGCCTGACGAGAGGCCTACGGCGATACCGCCTATCTCAGAGGCAAAGTCGCGCGTGCGCTCAGCGGTCAACGCGACGTCGAACGCATCTGCCTTCCTGATGCCCACCGTGTTCAGCTCGTCGAAGTTTTCCATCATCACGCGCTTGTTCATCATCGGCACGGCCGCAAGGTTGGACACTCGCGCGTACCGGAAGAACTTCGACTTGGAGAGGACATCGCGCTCGAAGCGGGCCAGCTGCCGACGCTGGTGCGCCTCGAGCTTCTCGCGGCTCGAGAACTTCATGCCCCAGCGGGCGCGCACGAAAGTACGCAGGAACAGAAGCGCATCACGCATTGAACAGGTCCGGAAAACGGTTCTTCAGCTGCGAGCAATGGGCCGGGATGATGCGCAGCTCAGGATTGCTCTTGTGCAGGCGGTGCAGGCGCGCGAGCGTCGCGCGGTAGGCGGCGCGGTTCTCGTGCACGAGGTAGCTCAGCTCCGACGGATACCGCAGCTCCTCGAACGCCACTGAAGACCAGCATGCGTCGGCTACCAGAAACGCCGGCCCGCTCGTCGCGTTCACGTACAGGCCCATCTGGCCGGCGGCGTGCCCCGGCAGGGCGACGGCGATGAGGCTGCGGTCGCCAATCAGGTCCCACCCCTTGGTGAACGGGCTCATCGACGCGGGCAATGCGACCCGCGCGAAAGTCTGCTCAATCGGGTCCAGCCGCTCCTCGAAGTCGTCGGGCAGCAGCGCCGGTAGAAATCCCTTCTTCACGCGCCCGAGTCCCCACAGCCTTTTGACCCGCTTCCATCCTTCATCCGAGGCGATAATCCGTGCATTCGGAAAATCCGACACACCGCCGATGTGGTCCGCATGGAAGTGCGACAGGACGACGCTGCTGACGTCTACCGACCCGGAGCCGAATTGGGCCATCTGCACATTGACCGTCTCCGCCTGCGTGACCCTAACGGGAGTTGCCCACCTATAAAGCGAGTTCGGAAACGAGCGCGTCGCCGAAAAGAAGCGCGGCGAGTATCCCGTGTCAAACAGAATCGTGCCGGCCGTTGGGTGTTCGATGACTGCCGCGACAGCGGGGAATGTCGCCTTGCGCCAGCCACCGCCTTTGAGCGTCACAAACTCAGGGTGGCAGCAGCACCCCGCTTCGATGAGCCTTAGCTTAACCATGGCGCGCCACCCACTGCGCGTAGCGCTCGATGCCCTGCTCGACCGTGAAGAGCGGGCGGTACCCGAGGTCTTTGGCGGCGCGCTCGAGCGAAAGCGTCTGGCTGTAGCCGAGCACGCCGGCCGAATATCGCGTGAGCAACGGTTCTTTGCGGGTTACCCTGCTGGCACCCTCCATAGCCCCGCCAAGGCATAGCGCGGCGCCGCGTGGGAGATTCCGGGTTCTGAAAGACACGCCCAGCGCGTCGAAGAGGCGCTTAATCAGGTCGGCAAGGGGCATCGGCTCGCCGTTCGTAATGTTGTAGGCGCTCGCCTGCGGCGTATCTCGCGTGGCTGCGAGCCACATGGCGTGCGCCACGTTTTCGAGATACGTCACATCGACCACCGCACGGCCATGATTGACCACTGGCAGCACGCCGTTGCGCAACGCGCGCAGCATGCGCGGAACGAGAACCGTGTCGTAAGGGCCGAAGAGTGCGCGCGGGCGCAGCATTACCACCGGCAGTCCGTTGTCGGCCCACACCCGCAGCCGCGCCTCGGCGAGCGCTTTAGTCTCGGCGTAGGCGTTGGCCGGCGTCGGAAGCGGGTCATCTTCCCGGATGTTGAGGCGGTCGCGAAAGTCGAAATAGATGCTCGGCGTGGAGATATGGACAAACTTGGCCCGCCCCTCCCGGTGCGCCGCTCGCGCGAGACGCTCGGTAGCCACGACGTTCGCCGCGACGAAATCCGCCCGCGCGCCCCAAGGCGCCGAAAGCGCCGCGCAATGGAACACAACGTCGCATCCGGACACGAGGGAACCTACGTCGGAATTTACCAGGTCCGCCGCGACGAACCGGGCGCCGCGCGCCGCCAGTGCCCTGCCAATGTCCTCATTGCGGCCTGTCGCGACCACGTCGATTCCGCGCGCGAGGAGCATCTCTACTGCGGTGCGTCCGAGACCACCCGTCGCACCGGTGACCAGCGCTCTAGTCAAACTCATGAAAAGACCTTACTGAAATGCGTGGAACGAAGGGTCTACTGACGCCCGGCTTGAGCAAGCGGGTTTGCTTGAGGTATGGCGTGCATCAGCCAATGGGCTGCCCCGACAGCCGAACGGGAATGAACTCCACCTCGGGCACGTACTGCTGATACTTGGCCATCCAGTACGAGTCCCAGACCTCGGCGTCCTGAAGGTCCGACGACCACATGCTTTTCCTCGAATCCGAGGATGCCAGCTCTTCCGTGACTTCCTGCGCCGTCGGCTGTGCAGCTTCAATCCACGCCTGATTTCCGCGAAGGAAATACTGGGCTCGGGTGTTGTAGAGCCCGGTGCCCTTGTGCCTGGCAACGAACAGTTGGCACCGCTCGTCGACGTCGAGGGACTGCGCCGCCGGCAGTCCTATGTTGCTGAGTGCCCTGCTCATGGATTCGTCGAGCCCGCTTCTGCTTCCGCTGTAGCGTTAGCCGCTTGCATGTACCCAACCGGCACTGCCTGCGCGACGGGACGGCCGGCATAGTGCACATTGAGGTTATCGGCGGTAAGCTGAGCCTTCTTTTCGTCAGCGCACTGGAAAACGATGCCATTCGGACCACGTACAAAGGTTCCGCTTCGAACGAATACCGGTTCTGACGCCGACTCGCTCGAGGTCGCTGGTTGCGGGGTCAATGTGAGCGTGTCAAGCAGCGCGTTTGTGGCCCTGACAACGGCATAAACGTTGTCCTCGAGATGAGCTGCGAACCACTCCATGCCATCACCGGGGTAGATGCCAAGCCGCGTCATCAGCGAGCGCAACTTCTCAAGGCACGCGAGGCCCACTTGCGCATCGGACTCGGGCTGCGCGACAGGTGGCGCGGATAGAGTCCGCAGTTCGGCTTCGATATTGAGATACTTGTACAGCAAATCCATCTTGTCTTTGTGGAGACGAGCTACGTCTGCTTCGGCGTCGGCAAGCCGAGCTTCGAGAGACATATCGAGGGCAGTCGGGGCATCCGGGGAAGCGGCGGATTGCTCGGCGGTGGCGACGCGCTCGAGTATGTCGGAGACGAGGATGTCAGTCACTCGGTCAGAGCGAAGGTGGTCGTAGTGCGTTGGCCAGTCCTTAACGTGGCTGCTCAGATAGCCAAGGATGAACTCGCGAACTCCGCTCACCAGCTTTTGAATGCCTTCATCCGTCAGCCCTGCTTGCGGTGCTGCCGCGCGGGTGACTCGCTGAAATTCATCCCAAAGCAAGCGGGCTGAGTCCTTGCCTGTCCGCTCAAAACCCGGTTTTCCTTCGGTGTTCCACCATGCTTCGAACGTCGCTTGCGTTGACTCCGTCGCCGTGGCAGTGGGTGCGGCGCGGGCACTCTCGCCAGCGAGGGCGAACAAATGTCGAACGGCATGCGTCACCGGGCAGGCCTCGCTATGCGGCGCTCCGTCAACCGCGTGGCAGGTGCAATCCGCGTCGAACGCGTCGGCCTGCGCCGCATTGCATGCGTCATCGGCCGGTTCATCGCCGAGGTGCCGCGCGATTAGCGCCGCGCGAGTTTTCAGGTTGAATTCGTGGCTCACGCCTTCTCTCCCGGTTGCTTGCTGGCTGCGCTAGCCGCGTCGATGATGTTTCTCACCGAGCCCTGAGCGCCCATTGGCGCGAACGTTACCCACATCGTGTGGTCGCCCCACACCCGCGCGTCCCACTGATTCTTCTCGCGGTGGAACATGTTCTTGTCGAGCCAGTCGAGCCGGGCACTATCCTTCATCCCCTTATCGCATGCGTCATTGCTGGCAAGGGGCATGCAGGCCAGCGTATCGAGGGCGACAGCCCACGGGTTATTCAGATTCGAGTGCTCGCCAATATCGACGCCAAAATGCTCGGCTATGCCGTCGGCCAGCTTGTCGGCCCATTCGTGGTAGTCATCGCGTTCCCGCATCACCTGGTCTAGCGCCGTCTCGCTATCGTCGGCGCGGGCCAACGCTGCACGTCTCACCAAAGCCTGGTAGTGCAGCAGCGGCACAGTAGTCATTGGATTGTCGCTATCTTCGATGCGGGCGAGGGGCCGCGCGGCATCGCCGTCGCTGGCTTTGGTGCAAGTGTCGCCGTCACATGCAACCTTATCAATCAGCTTCATGATGGCTGTCACCCCGATGCGGGTGCCTATCGGGTATTGGTTCAATCGCTCGCAAAGCGCCTCAACCCCAACCATTTTTGCCTCGCCCTCTGCAGCGTGCGCGGCAGGTTTCGGGGCTGCTGCGAACATCGCTGCGTAGCGCCACGCGAATACCAGCCGGGCGTAATGGTCGAGCGCCTCGTCGTCGCCCTTGAAGGTAGCGAGGATGGTCTTATCGTTCTTGTCGTAAGAGGTAACCTCGCGCCAGTCCTCGTTGGTCCAGATGCCCACCTCGTAACAGGACTTGTCGATAGAGTGGCGGCCGAAATACGGCGTCGGCTGCTGCATAGCAAGCCGCATCTCTTCGGTCGGCACCGCCGGCGGAACAGGAAAGCCGGCCCGACTATTCCACGCTCGGGTCAACGTTTCCGCATTGGCGTCGTTGTCCGACCCTGCGATTGCCTTCAGAATGAAGTAACAGTCGTGGCGGTGCGAATCCGTCTGTCCGCAGAATGGGCAAGCATCCCACTGCTCTGCAGATGCAGCAGGCTGCACGTATTGTGAGCCGGCGACAGCGCGCAACGCACGGGCATACGCGCGCGCATCGTCCTCGGTGATGGAAACTTTGCCGTCAGTGGGAACCGCCGACTCCAGTTCATCCGCGAATGTCGCGTAGTCCGGTGTCACCGAAGCTGGACCCATGGCGGACTGTTCCATCATGGCGAACACCTCGTACACGCTCGTCCTGACCGCGTCGACTTCGTTGGCGGAAATCTCCTCGCCTCTGCGCCGTTTCGCCGCGAGCCATTGCTCAATCATCCGTTCAGCACCTTCCATAAACTGCTCCTTAGTAACGCAACGCGAGGATGCCCACGGACAGCCCCGCGCCCGTGCCAATCAATAGCGCCGTCTGGCCGCGCTGCAGGCGGCCGGTTTGAACCGCTTCGTAAAGCGCGGTCGGAATGCTGGCAGACACCTGATTTCCGTGGTGCGCAAAGATGTCGACGATGCGACTCTCGGGGATGTCGAGAAGCTTGCGCATGTGATGCAGGCCCAACTGGCTCGCCTGGTGGGGGACGACGACGTCGATATCGGCCATCGTCAGTCCTGTCTTTGCCCAGAAACGCTCGAGGGCGCCGGGGACGACCCGGGACGCGAGCTTGAACACTGCTTTGCCGTCCATCTGGAACTTGAAGTCTGCCGCACGCACGTCGCCGTCCTCTTGTGGATTACAGCGCGAGCCGCCGCCGGTAATCTGGCAGGTCCTCCATCCTTGCGGGTACGTTTCGAGTTGCGCGCCCAGCACCGCGCTCCCGCTGGACGGGTCGTGCTCGAGCACTACTGCAACGGCGCCATCACCAAATATGGCTGCGCTCTCCAGATGGCCCCAGTCGAGACCTTTTGAAGGCAGGTCTGCGGAAACGAGAAGCACCCGCTTGTAGCGGCCGACGGCCAGCAGCGCCGAGAGCGTATCGAGGGCGACGACAAACGACAGGCAAGTCGCGTTGACGTCGAAGCAGCCGACCGCGCCACTCTCAAGTCCCAGCTCGCGCGCGATAAGCACCGAGGTGGCCGGTATCGCCTGCTCCGGCACGCCGCTGGCTGCTACAACGCAGTCGATATCGTCAAGAGCGAGTCCTGCCGCCAAAAGTGCCACGCGGGCGGCGCGCGCGCCGAGTTCGGACTGAATTTCTTCGCCCGCGAAGTGCCGGTACTCGATGCCGCCGCGTTTCTTGATAGTGCCCACCGGCAAGGCTAGCTTCCGGTCGAGGTCGTCGGAATAGACGCGACCGGGCAGCGCTGTGCCCATGCCCAGAACACGTAGGCCCAGCGGTTGGCGGATTGTTGTCATCAGCAAGGGGGGCGACGCAAAATAATCGCATCAGGGGTCTTGTAAAGTTGCCAAGATTTTAGCAGTTGTAAAGGCATACCGCAATTTGTATAAATTCGCCAGCAGTGAAAAGGGTCGCTCGCGCAACCCGTCCGCGCGGGGTAACAGCCGCCTTTACAATTGGCGCCAAAAGTCGACATACCGGCCTCGGCTCAACAGGAGAAGCGTATTTATACCCACTCTTAGCCTATGAAAAACCGCGTTCAGTGAGTGACCTCCGCGAACCTGCTAGCCGACCTGTTCCCACACTAGGCCCGCGCATGCACATCTTCAAACACCTTGCAGTCGCCTGCACGTTGATGGCTTTGCTTGCATCCTCACTGGTCTGACTGCTCGAGTGCGCGGTGATGCCTCCGAAGGGGCTTCGCGCGCACGACCGTTTCTGCGGCGGTGCGGGGACTCGCTACACCTGCCATTACTCGTGGAGACCTGACCTACATGCTCGCTCAGCTAAAAACAAAAATCGCAGTGGCCGTCGCCTTGTCTGCTCTATCAGCCGTCTCGTTCGCTGCCCGTAGTCCCGATTCAACCTCGGCCATGCCCGCAAGTGCCGACCCGCTGCTCCTTGATTTGACGCCCGACCACTCCGGCATCAAGACGACGCCCCCCAGCGACAAGGTGCTGTTTGACCACGAAGGGTCCGGGTTCGCGGCTCCGTATGCCTGGGCCGCACCCAACATTGGCATCCTCGCGTATGACCCCGACGGCCTCCTCGAGGCCCACGCCCGGCAGGGACTTCGGCCTGTTGACAACGGCACTCAGCTTTTCGGCGACGCGACCAAGTTCGACGACGGCTACAAACCGAACTCCAGCTTCGATGCGCTGATGCACCTGGCCGGTCCCGATACGGTGACGCTTGACCCGTCGCATCCGGTGTGGAAGAAAGTCAAGGTCTGGGTCGACTCGACCGACAAGGATGGCGCGCTGGCCCGAGGCCGGCTGCTAAGCCTCGACGAGGCAGGCATCGCCAAAATTCTGCTGACTCCGCAAACCGTCACTAACGGCACTGACGCGAATGGCAACAAACGTAAGCGCGAAAGCACGTTTATTATGAAAAACGGCGAAGCGCGGACCATCGGCGAGTATTCCTTGGTGGCGAAATTGGCCGATACCGAGGACCTCAATCTGCTTCCGCTGAGTCCTGAAGTCATGGCGCTGCCCGACATAGAAGGCAGTGGAACCGTCCACGACTTGCGCCAGGCCATGGCGCGCGACCCCAAGCTCGTCTCGTTGGTGAAGCGTGCCGCCGCTGCAGCTTCGCTACCAGAGCTGGCAGGACTCGGCGTCGCAATTCTTGGTGAGTGGACCCGTGACGACGGCGCGTCGGGAGAGCCTGCGATTTCCCCAAGACACGTAGTCGAAAAATTCTCCGGGTTTCCCTTTTCCAAAGATGTCCTCGATGATTTCGCCGCCCAGCATCCGGGCGTCAGCGTGGATAGGCTAATCGCGCAAGCATACGGCGAGATTTTGCGAAAAACCGTTTTCACACTAGCGGTACAGACCTCCCTTGCAAATTTGTGGCCGCAGCCGTTCGACGTGAGCGGCGAGACGGCCCCGACCCCGAAGTTCGACGACGCTGGTGCTGAGTTCGACAGGCTCCTCGCCACGGACCCGGCGAAAGCCTTACAACGCCTTACCCTGTTCGCGGCTACGATGACTGCGCTCGGCGTGCCGCACGACGCGGCTTACACAGCATTCGCGCAGCATATTGGGGCCACCTCTGCAGAGGGTCGCCGAATCCTGGAGCAGTTCTCCCCGCAGCGAAAAGACAAGGCCCCCGCAAAACCGTAGCCACGCGCCGCGCCAAAGGAAAGCCCCGCAAATCGCGGGGCTTTGTCCTGCGAGAAGCCTTTTTGGGACTTACGGCATAACCGGCGGATGGAACGTGAGCGTTCCCGCCAGAATCCAGAGCAGCCCAATCACAATCGGAAAGTGCACCAGCAGCTGTGTAAAGGTGTACCCGACAACGTCCCGCGCGCGCAGGCCAAGCACGCCGAGAAGCGGCAGCATCCAGAACGGGTTGATGAGATTCGGCAACGCCTCTGCGGCGTTGTAGACGGTCACTGTCCAGCCGAGGTGCACCTTCAGGTCGGCAGCTGCCTGCATCACGTACGGTGCCTCGATGACCCACTTTCCACCGCCGGAGGGAACGAAGAAGCCCAACACCGCCGAGTAGACGCCCATAATTGCGGGGAAGGAGCTGTGCGACGAGACCGACACGAAGAAATTCGCAAGGTGGTGCGCCAAGGTCTGTCCGTCCGGGCCGGCCGCCTTTGTCAGAATGAATGCGATGCCCCCGTACAGCGGGAACTGGATGAGCACGCCGGACGTCGATGGCACAGCCTTAGACACGGCGTTCAGGAACCGGCGCGGGCGCCAGTTAAGCAGCATGCCGAGCATCAACAGCACGAAGTTATAGGTGTTGAGGTTTGAGATGGCGAGAATCGGGTCTTTGCCAGAAAACTCGTGGCCAATCCAGATTGCGCCGAGCGCAACGACGAGAATCGTCACCAGAGGGCTGTACTCGAGCCAGTCGCCCGGCCGTTGCGGCCGCGCGAGGTCGGTTCCCGCGTCGTCAAGGGCGATGCCAAGTTCCGTCGCGGTCTTTGCGTTTTCATCCTTCGGTGCCGAGAAGTACGCGATGACGAGCGATGCGACAGTCAGCGCCGCGATGATGAGCATCGACTGCGGCAAGAAAATCGTCTCTGCAAAGGGAATCACTCCGGTGATTTTGAGCAGGGCCTTCGGGAGGCTGTCCGGATTCGCTTGCAACTGTGCGGCCGACGAGCTCAAGCCGAGCGCCCACGTCGCGCCCATCCCGAGATAGGCTGCTGCACCGCCAGCGCGGTAATCCATGCGAATGTCAGAGCGGCGTGCGATGGCGCGCACAAGCAGTCCACCGAAAATCAGGCTAATCGCCCAACTGAAAAGCGATGCCGCGATGCTAACGAGCGCGACGAAGGCTACCGCGCCACGGCCGGTTCGCGGAAGCCGCGCCAGTCCCTCAATCAGACGGGATGCTGGCGGCGACGCGGCGACGACATAGCCCGATATGGCGACTATGGCCATTTGCATGGTGAACGGAATCAGGCTCCAGAAACCGTCACCAAACGCCGTTCCCACTGCCTTTACCGAGGCACCCGATGCCATCGCGCCGGCGCCGACCACGACAACTGCGAGGGCCGCAAAGATGTAGGCGTCCGGAAACCAGCGTTCAGACCATCGAGTCACGGCGCCTGCCAGCTTTTCAAGCATCCCCGCTTGTTGCACTGGTCTGCCGGTTGTTGCTGATTGCGCTGATTCCATTCGTGTTCTCTCCGCGTTGCGTTGAAGGGGTTGATACATCTCAACATCGAAACTAATGTCGCCGCAGATATTTACTGCGCGCTCGCGGCGCAGTATCGCGCGTAACGTCTGCGCCGACGTTTTTGTTAAGCGTTGCATTGTCTAGCAAAACGCCTGTTTCAAACAGCGTCAGATACATCCGTGTTTACCCGGACATCTTTGCAACCACTTTTCAAACAGAAATACTTCACAGGTTCACATTTTTCGTGGCGCCCGAGACGGAAACGGTTTAGCGCCAACCCAAAACCACTGCCCCTCGGAGCGAGTACCCAATGAAAAGCCCCGCCAAAGCGGGGCTAGTCAAATCAGAGACTGAAAATGCCACTTACGCCACTGCAGCTTCCTCCGGCATCCTGCCGAAGATATTGCCGCTTTGCGCAATGGCGTAGACCTCGGCGATTTCAGCGGAGTCGTACCCTCGGAACCGCACCGTGAAGTGCGCAAGGTCGGTTCCCTCACCGCCCTCAATCGGCGCGAGGAAAATCGCACGCGTCATTTCTGTGCCCGGCGAACAAAACTCCCAACCGTTGACCGCTTCGACCTGCGCGTCATGAAAGTCGTACGCCTCAAACGCGGCGTTTGCGGCCGCTTCCCGCTGTTCAATCAAGTTATCTGTCGTCATGCCCTGGCCCTCCTGGTGGTGAACAAAGTCGAAAAGCAGTGTAGAACCTGGGGGACAATGCGCGGTTAGCGCCAAAGCGCTGAGCTTTCGAATCAACTACTGCGCGGCGAAGGCCGGCTATCAAACCAGCGCCAGTTTCTTCAGCAAGGCGTCGATAGCCGTGCGGGCAGCAGCGCTCGGTGCCTGCTTGAGTGGAAGCTTTAGGATGTAGCCCCCGATGGACGCGTCCTCCTCGTCCTTCTTTTCCAGGTCCGAAGGATGTGTGCGCAGCGTCTCGATAGTCACAACGCCTTCCGGAGCCGCAAAACGCTTTTTCAGAAGCTCGTTGGTACGCTCGGCACCGAGATAGGCCGCGTAGTCGAGCATTGCGTCCACAAAGCGCGGCCGCATTTCGCGCGAGTACGCGAAGTGGTCCGGGTCGTGAAGCGCATCCAGGTAAATGCTGAAATTACGCGCAATGAGGGCGTCGCCGTCGTCACGATTGGCCAGCACAAAGCTGATTTGCTCAGTTACTACGGACATTGTGTCCTCCAATTTGATTGAGTCGCAGCGGGGATGCGGTGTGAGTCGCGATACCCCGAAAGAAAAGCTCCCCAGATAACCGTGGGGAGCTTTGTAAAATCAGTTGTTCTCGTTCTCGTCCTCGTCAACGGGAACGATAACTTCACCATCCGCGTTGTAAAACGCTACAATGTTGCCGTTGTTTCCAGCAACATCCGCATCGAGAGCGGCCAGGATAGATTGCGGGATTGTAAACCCCTTGTCTTTCAGCCACTCTTGCAGCTCCTCCGGAAAGTCCGTGCTGAAACTGTCGTCGAGCGTAGAGAACTGGGGGTCGCCGTCGCGCTTGCCGTTCGCCTTTATCCTGAAAACATTGGCGAAGAGTTCGCGCAGCGGGCGGTCCCAACCAACCATCACTTCAAACTGGTTGCTGCTTTCGTCTTTTGCCGGGAAAAAGCGTTGAGTCATTTCGAATGTCCTTTTAAAAAATGGCACGTGCCTGCTGCGTATAGCCACGTCGCGGCAACGCGCCCGGCTTGCCGCCGGCGGGCAGGCCCCGAAACCAAGGAACCGCATGTCGGATACTGAGCAAACCAAAAATCAGACCCTCTTTAAGGGAGCTGACTTCGAAATCCGCCGCCAGGAGGGTCAACTCATCGCACTCCACAAAGGCGCTGAATACGGCTCGCTGGCGGACAGCTACCTCGTTGCAGCCTTGCTCGAGCGCATCGCCGAGCTGGAGACGACCAACGACCGGCTGACAAATCAGGTCGGCTATCTGAAGCAAGACAACGCTCAAGCCTGGCAGCGTCATTCCATGGCCAATTCCATCAGCTCCGACACCTCAAAGATGCTGATGGACGCAAAGGATGAAATTCGTCGGCTTTCCGCCCTCACGGTAGTCAGCGCCGCGCCAAAAGCGTAATCCCCTGTCGGCGAGCCTATGGTTCGCCGCTGTCCCCTGCTGTTCACGCTTTCTCCCTGTCGGCTAAACGCCTCGCGCTACAAGTCGCTTTGGGGGAGTCCCCGTGCGAATCCAGCATTTTATCGCGCTTCTCGCCTGCACCTGGGCCAGCGGCTGCGCGGCAACGCACCCCGTGCCAAAGACCGCTCCAGTGTATATCCTGCGCGTGTCTCACCAGTCTCCATCACAGGGCTTCGTGGTCGAAAGCGATACCCACGTCTCGCTCGCTCCCGGTGCGTCGTATCGGCGATGCCTGGCCTCGGATACGGCGCCGGACAATTCGATAGACCCCTTTCTGGAGGACGGCTGCGTCGGTCCCTTCATCGCGTTGGCGCCGCCGGAGTCCGTAGCCACTCCGGCACCCGGTGGCGTGCGCCTCCATTACACGGTGTCCGTGCGTGCCGAAGAGCCTGGCACCGTCACCGTCGCGGGCCGACGGACGTCACGTGCGACCGTGGAAGGGGTCGCGACTGCTCAATACGGCAGCCCTCGGCGTGAACTCGCCGCAGTGGGGGCGTGGAGAGTCGAACTGGAACTGACGCACGAATCCATCAAGGAGGACCGGGGTCCGGACGCTAGCAGGATGATGAACCGCTGGCTTGGCTTCCAACCGGCTAATTTCGAGTGATGCGACGACACGGCCGGGGCAGTCGTTGCTCATCGCCGGGTCACTTGCGATTTGGGCGCGGCGAGTGAGGGAATGTCAGGACGAGTCCCACCACGACCGCTGAAATAGCGCTGGCGAACGCCGTTATGGACAGAGCCGTTTCGTAGGCTGGGGAGAACCACATTCCTTCGAACAAGGGCACCACAAACCGCTTGCAGATAGCCGCGTGGCAGCAAATGCCGAGAAAG
The DNA here is from genome assembly GCF_014397655.1 of Paraburkholderia sp. UCT31. NCBI lineage: Bacteria > Pseudomonadati > Pseudomonadota > Betaproteobacteria > Burkholderiales > Burkholderiaceae > Paraburkholderia > Paraburkholderia sp. UCT31. The sequence continues at coordinate 289 of NZ_VZQP01000067.1, read as the reverse complement.
AAGCAGAGCGCCTTGTACAGCCCTGCCTCGCCTGAACTCAGAGTGGAACGCTCTTTCACTGACTATCCCCTCGCCGTTGAAGCTAATCCCTGCCGGGCGGGCAGCCCCGCGCTTGTGTTAATCCGCCTCACGCGGATACCGCCTCTGCCGCCTGCGGGTTGTTCGGGCGAGCCTGCCCGCAGCACGGGTAGTTCAGCAAATCGGTCTGGGCTAGTGCTTCGCGCATCGCGGCGCGCAACGCTTCGCCGCGCTCGAAACCGTGGTGCACAATCCGACAATACTCTTCGAC
>NZ_VZQP01000066.1:0-36917 GCF_014397655.1 Paraburkholderia sp. UCT31 | reverse complement strand
CGCCCCCACCGCGCATCTGCACGCAAAAAATAGCCCGCGCCGATGCCGCCGAACGCGGCAGAATCGAGTACAGTCCTGTGCGATACTTTGCAGGATCAGTCAACCAGCCACAAAAATGAGCAGCCTAACTGAAAAGGTGGTGGCCACCCTTTCCGATGAGATTCGCCGCGGCGCGCTGAGGCCAGGCGACCGCATCCCCACCGAAGTCGCGATGATGAAGCAGTTGTCCGTGAGCCGCTCCGTGGTCCGCGAGGCGATTTCGCGTCTGCAGGCAGAGAGGATCGTCGAGACGCGCCATGGCATTGGCACGTTCGTGCTCGCGCCCGCCGCCGAAAAGCCGATGCAGCTTCCCGCCGCCGATCTCACCAGCATGCTCGACGTGATGGCGATCATCGAGTTCCGGATCGACGTCGAAGCGGCCGCGGCCGCGCTCGCGGCATCGCGGCGCACCGAGCAGAACCTGAAGCAGATCCGCACTGCGCTCGATCGATTCGAGTCGGAGCTCGAGCGCGGCAGCACCGACACGCTCGCACACGACATCGAGTTCCATTTGCAGATCGCGCGCGCGAGCGGTAACCGCTACTTCTTCGACGTGCTGAGCCAGCTCGGCCGCTCGGTCAGCCCGCGCACCCGGCTCGGTTCGGCCGAGATCGCGGAGCTAGACCATATCGAGGTGTTGCGCAGCGTGCTCGGCGAGCATCTGATGATCTATCGCGCGATCGAGCGTCAGGATGCCGACGACGCGCGCGCCGCGATGCGCATGCATCTGAGCAACAGCCGCGAGCGACTGCGCCGCGCGCATGACCTGACGAAGGCTGGCGTGTGATCACATGCGGGGCTGAGCGGCCGCCCCGCAACACGACGCGCCGCCGGCAATGCCCTCACTGCCCCACGTCGAGATCCATTAACGCCGAGCTCAGCGATTTGCCATGCGCGTCGAGCGCGAGCGAACGCGTAACGCCGCCGCCGAGCGCGTCGCCGAGCACGAAGTTGAATGCGGCAAGGCCCGGCAACTCATGGCGCACCACCTCGCCGCGCACCACATCGCGCAGATGCGTCTTGACGCGCTCGGGCGTCAGCACATCGCGCAACCGCTCGTAATGCAGCGCGTCGTAGCAGATCACCGAGATATTGAGCGTATTGCCCTTGTCGCCGGTGCGCGAGTGGGCCAGTTCTCGTAGTTTCATCTCAAGCCTCCATCAGCGAGAAAGCCGGCGTCGCATACTCGCGCGGCAGCAGCACCGACTGCACCGCGACCACCTCGCGCGCCGCCTTCGTCACGCCGCCGCCGCCCGCCGGTCCGTTCGTGTACAGCGTCTCGACCTCGTTGCCGATGCGCAGCGCCTGCGCGAGCGACGCCGTGCGTCCCGCCACCCGGGCGCGCACTTCGTACGGCTCGCCATGACCGGCCGCCACCGCGTCACCATGCAGTGCGTTCACGCCGATCAGATCGAAGCGCAACTCGCGCGTCTGCACGCCGGTCAGCGCGAGACGCTCGCGCACGATATCGAGCGCGAGCCGCGCCCGCGCGAGCGCGCCGGGTCCGCCGTACGAAATCTGCCCCTCGCCGATATAGCCGTCGAAATACGCAACCGACACTTTCAACGTCGCGGTGCGCTCCGTGCCGCCACCGCCGGTGACGCGCACACGGTCCACGGCTTCCTGCTCGACGCGCACCTGCGAGAAATCGGCGACCGCGTCGGGCTGCAGATAACGACGCGCAATGTGAGCCGCGCATCGCCTGCGAACCGACCTACATGATGAGCGCGGTCGCGATGGCGCGCGCCGGGCTCGGCATCACGATCCTGCCGGCGTCGGCGCGCGAGGTGCGCGCGGAGCCCGAGCTAGTCGCGCGACCGATCGACGAAGCCGCGTTCACGCGGCGCATCGCGCTGATCAAAAAGCGCGGCCGAACCTTGCCGCCGGTGACCGAGACCTTCGTCGCGATGCTGATCGAACGGCTCGGCGCGTCATAGGGCCGCACAGCGTCGTTTTGCGCGTCGCGCGCAGCCCTAATTTTCACGATATGAAACGATGCCGCGCGTCGTAAAAAATCATGTTGCGGGGCACAAAGCGGCCATTTCACGATGCCCGGCGGCGTTGCACATCGCAAAACGGATCTCACAAGCCTTTGTTTTTACACGAATATTTTTAATATAAAGACCGATTCGGCGCCCAATTGCCCGCCGATTCGCTGACGTAGACTCTTTCACAAGAGCACGCGCTTCACGCAGTCGGATTCGAGGGGCCTCACGACACGGCCACCCAAATCCCGCAGATTGCGAAGAAGCCGTCACGAATCGCGGCTTTTTTTATTGGCAACTGGGAGACTAAAAATGAAAGGCTTTCGCTTTGGTTCGACGCAGGGAGCGTTCTACATTCTGCCGGGTCAGGACGGCTGGGAAGCCACCTACGGCAACGAAACGCTCGGAGAATTCTCGAGCCCGCAACAGGCCGCCGACGACCTCGCGCGCGGTCTGAGCTGCGAGCATCTGTCGGAGCTCGACACGTCGACGCTCGAAATTCCGGAGAAGCTCGCCGATTGGGAAATCGTTCACGTATAAGGACGGGCATGACCGACGGCGACGTAGCAGTGACGTAGAAACGACAATGGCGCCCGAAGGCGCCATTGTCGTATTTGCGGTCCTGCTTGCGGCTTTGTCCGCGGTGTGCTGCGTGCTTACCGCGCGGCTTTCGGGGCCAGCGCAGGTGCGGCCGCGGCGCTTACCGCATCAGTCGCCCGCGCGAGCTCAAGCCACCGAATCGACGATTGCGTTCAGCGTCGCGCTCGGGCGCATCGCCTTGCTAGTCAGCTCGACGTTCGGACGGTAGTAGCCGCCGATATCCACCGGCTTGCCCTGCGCCGCGCCGAGTTCCGCGACGATCTTCGCCTCGTTGTCGGCCATCGCCTTCGCGACGCCCGCGAACTGCGCCTGCAGCGCGGCATCGTCGGTTTGCGCGGCCAGTGCTTCGGCCCAGTACATCGCGAGGTAGAAGTGGCTGCCGCGATTGTCGATACCGCCGACCTTGCGCGCCGGCGACTTGTCGTTGTCGAGGAACTTGCCGGTCGCCTGATCGAGCGTCTTCGCAAGAATCTGCGCCTTCGGGTTGTGATACGCGGTGCCCAGATGCTCGAGCGATGCCGCCAGCGCGAGGAATTCACCGAGCGAATCCCAGCGCAGGAAGCCTTCCTCGACCAGCTGCTGCACGTGCTTCGGCGCCGAACCGCCCGCGCCGGTTTCGAACATGCCCCCACCAGCCATCAGCGGAACGATCGACAGCATCTTCGCGCTGGTGCCCAGTTCCATGATCGGGAACAGGTCGGTCAGGTAGTCGCGCAGCACGTTGCCGGTGACCGAGATCGTGTCCTTGCCGGCGCGGATGCGCTCGACCGAGAACTTCGTCGCTTCGACCGGCGTCATCACGCGGATGTCGAGACCGTTCGTGTCGTGATCCTTCAGGTACTGCTCGACCTTCCTGATGATCTGCGCATCGTGCGCGCGCGCCGCGTCGAGCCAGAACACGGCCGGCGTGTTGGAAGCGCGGGCGCGGTTCACCGCGAGTTTGACCCAGTCGCGGACCGGCGCGTCCTTGGTCTGGCACATACGGAAGATGTCGCCCTGTTCCACCGGCTGCTCGAGCAGCACCGCGCCGGCTTCGTCGGTGACGCGGACCACGCCGTTCGCCGGGATCTGGAACGTCTTGTCGTGTGAACCGTATTCTTCGGCGGCTTGTGCCATCAGCCCGACGTTCGGCACCGTGCCCATCGTGACCGGGTCGAACGCACCGTGCTTCTTGCAGTCTTCGATCGCCGCCTGGTACACACCGGCGTAGCAACGGTCCGGGATCACCGCCTTCGCGTCGTGCAGCGCGCCATCGGCGCCCCACATCTTGCCCGACTCGCGGATCATCGCCGGCATCGATGCGTCGACGATCACGTCGCTCGGCACGTGCAGGCTCGTGATGCCCTTGTCCGAGTTGACCATCGCGAGCGGCGGACGCTGTTCGTACTGCGCCTCGATGTCGGCTTCGATCGCCGCGGCCGTTTCAGCCGGCAGATCCTTCAGACGCGCGTACAGGTCGCCGATACCGTTGTTCGGGTTGAAGCCGACCTTGGCCAGTGCTTCCGCATGCTTCGCGAGCACGTCCTTGTAGAACACCGACACCACGTGACCGAAGATGATCGGGTCCGAGACCTTCATCATCGTGGCCTTCAGGTGCACCGAGAACAGCACGCCGTTCGCCTTCGCCTCGGCGATCTGCGCTTCGATGAAGCTGCGCAGCGCGTTCTTGCTCAGCACCGACGCGTCGATGATTTCGCCTGCCTGCACCGGCGTCTTCGCCTTCAGGACCGTGATCGCGCCGTCGGCGGCGGCCAGTTCGATCTTCACGCTACCGGCCTGCGCGACCAGCGCCGACTTCTCGCTGCCGTAGAAATCGCCATCGCTCATGTGCGAGACGTGCGACTTCGAGTCCGCGCTCCATGCGCCCATCTTGTGCGGATGCTTGCGCGCGTAGTTCTTCACCGACAACGGCGCGCGGCGGTCCGAATTGCCTTCGCGCAGCACCGGGTTCACCGCGCTGCCCTTGATCTTGTCGTAGCGGGCCTTGACGTCCTTCTCGGCCTCGGTCGTCGCGACGTCCGGGTACGACGGCAGCTTATAGCCCTGGTCGCGCAGCTCGGCGATCGCTGCCTTCAACTGCGGCACCGACGCGCTGATGTTCGGCAGCTTGATGATGTTCGCTTCCGGGCGCATGGTGAGTCCACCGAGCTCCGCCAGATCGTCGGAAGCCTTCTGCTCCGCGCTCAGGTAGTCCGGAAATGCGGCAATGATCCGGCCGGCGAGCGAGATGTCACGCGTTTCGACGAGCACGTCGGACGAGCGCGTGAACGCCTTGACGATCGGCAGCAGCGAGTACGTCGCCAGTGCGGGCGCTTCGTCGGTCAGGGTGTAGATGATCTTCGGCGGTGTGGACATGATTAATGCTTTGCTAGGAAGTGATAGACAGAGCGTTGGCAGTCGAAGCCAGCGCAAATCGTGGCGCGACGGCGACGGCGTCAGTTCGGCACGACGCAACCCCGCGACCTTCGTTTTGCGATACGACCGAGAGTATATGCGCGTTTTCCACTAAATGTGACCAGACAAACAGGTCGCGAGACCCTACCCAAAGGGGTCGATCCATGACTGGCAAAGGTTTGCGGCCGATCACCCCGGTCTTAAGACAGATATCTTATAGATGACTTGCGGTATATTATTTTTGGATGAATGCGAATTGATCGCATTGACGAGCCGCAAATGCCGCCACCGAGCCGTGACTGGCTGCCCTCCACTTGCCGACGATTGGGCGCCTCGAAGATGCGCTTGCGCCGCCGGCTCCTCACGCCCGCGCTTAGCGCGTCACGACGTCCTGCGCCGGCGTCGTCGGCGGCCGGCGAGCGCGCCTGCTCGGGCCTGATGCTCGGCCCGAAACGACCGGACGCCGTGATCTGCTACAACGATCTGATCGCGCTCGGCTTCATCAAGGAAGCGCGCGAGCTGGGCTTCTCGTTGCCGCGCGACGTTTCCATCGCTGGATTCGACAACGTGACGTATGGCGAGTACGCGTCGCCGGCGCTGACCTCGGTAGACTTTCAGAGCGAGAAGATGGGTGAGCTCGCGATGATGAAGCTGATCGACGAACTGCACGGTAAGGGCGAAGAAAGCGCGGGTTATTCGATGCTTGATCCGCATCTGGTGGTGCGGGAGTCGACGGTTAGGCGGGAGTTGGGAGAGGCAGCGGACGACGCCGCGGGTAGTGATGGGCGGTTGCCGAAGAGTGTGACTCGGATGCCGGCGGCGGAGTGATGGGGTCGCTCTCCGCGGGCTGGTTTAGTTCGTATCGTCTTTCCCGTCATTCCAGAATCGTTTGAAGTCGGGCGAGCGCGTCCTCGACTACCTCGGCCGGAGCGCGCTCGACTTTGCGTGCGCCGCGGGCCTCGAGGTCCAGAGTGCGCACCATATTCACCAGAGCCACCCCCTGAGTCTCTGTTCCCGAACCCGAGAGCGGTACCGCGAACCCAGCGTATCGAGCGAACTCCCCCCCCTGCTTGATCGGCGCAACGAGCGCGACCCCAAGAGCATTGAATGCGGCAGGCGACAAAACCAGCGCGGGACGGAAATCGCCTTGCTGCCCCTTGCCAAGCGTCGGATTCAGGCTCACGCGCACGATATCGCCGCGCTCAAACTTGATGCGCCTTACCATGCTTCGCGCCCCGCCGGCCTGACTTCTCTCCAGACGTCGAGATCGGCTGGCGGTGGCGCCTTCGGATCGCACTGCGCGACGAGTTCATCCAGTGAATACTTGCGACGCGCAGGCGTAAGCAACACCCCCTCGGGGCGCACGTCCGCGTTCAGCGAACTGCCCACCGACGCATGAATTTGCTCCAACAACACGGCCGGCAACCGTACTGCAGCGCTGTTGCCCCACTTCTGAATCTTGAGTTCCATATCCCAGCTCCAAATGTATATCCATTGTAGATACTCACAGCGAAAACAGCAAGTCGCCCGTATCTACATTGACTCTACATCCGGATCTTGAAATCGCCTATTAGTCGGCGAAGAAAAGAACCCAAACCTAAACGAGGCAACCAGCCCGCCGCCGCAACGACGCACCGGTCGCCCAAAACGACAACCCTGCTTATTGCCCGCGTCCCAGGAACTCCCCCACCATCCGGTTGAACTTGTCCGCATGCTCCCACTGCGCCCAATGCCCGCAGCGGCCGAACACATGCAGATCGGCGTTCGGCATCCCGGCAACGAGCCGCAGGCCGATGTCCATCGGCACGAAACGATCGTCGCGACCCCAGATCACGAGCGTCGGCGCGGTTACTTCGCCAAGGCGCGGCCCGTAGTCGTTGAACTGCTTCGGATTCGCGGCGAGGCTCGCGACGAAGTTCTCGAGGTGATCGCGGCGCGCCAGCATGTTCGCGAGGCGCGCTTGCATCAGGTCTTCGGTCAACGCCTTCGTGTCGAACACGAAGACGCTCATCATGCGCTGCAGGTTCTCGATGGTCGGGTTGCGGTACAGGCCTTGCAGAAGCTTGATGCCTTCGGTCGGCATCGGCACGAACTGGCTCGGGCCGCCGGTGCCGCCGCCCATCAGCACGAGCTTGCCGACGCGTTGCGGCTCGGCGAGCGCGAACGCGACCGCGCTATGCCCACCCATCGAGTTGCCGATGATATGCGCGCGTTCGATATCGAGCGCATCGAGCAGCGCCTTCAGGCAGCGCGCGTTCAGTTCCGAGCGCGAGCCCTTGCAGACGATCGGGTCGCTCCTGCCCCAACCGAGGCAGTCCATCAGGATCACGCGATAGCCCGCCGCGACGAGCGGCTCGACGTTCCGATTGAAGTTGGCCCAGCCGGTCGCGCCCGGTCCCGAGCCGTGCAGCATCACGACCGTTTTCGCACCCTGCCCCACGTCGTTGTAGTGAAGCTGCATCTCGCGGCCGTCTTCGGTGATGCGGACGAATCGGCTGGTCGCTTCCTCGGTGATCGCCGCTGCTTGCGTGTTGGTGTTGCTCATGTCGAATTCCTTTGTTTCACGGATTAAGTGACCGCGAGTCGCCGTTGACGGCGGACCCGCGCGGTATTTCGGGCTGCAAAGCTATTGCGCGGCCACCGGGGTATATCGAAGTGTCGAGCGATTCACGACGAGCCACGCGCCAATCGCGGCGACCGCAATCAGCGGAATGCTCGCGCCGAGCAGCACGCTCGCACCCTGACCGATCGCGAGCAGTTGCCCCGCGATCAACGGTCCGAGGATCGAGCCGAGACGGCCCACCGCCACGGCCGCGCCGACGCCGGTGCCACGCACTTCGGTCGGGTACAGGCTGCTTGCCAGCGCATACAACACCGACTGCCCGCCGACCAGGAACAGCCCCGCGAGCAGACCGCCCCACGCCATCGACGTGCCGCCATTCGCGCTCAGCAACGCGCCAAGCGCAACGACGATGCCGATATACATGCCCGCGACCGTGCGGCGCCGCCCCATCCGGTCCATCATGCCGGCGATCACGATCGCGCCGATGCCGCCGCCGATGTTGAACATCATCTGTACGACACCGGACTGCACGCGCGTCAGACCGCGCGTCAAGACGAGCGACGGCAGCCAGTTGATCAGGAAATACAGCACGATCAGCGTGCCGAGATAGCTGATCCACAACGCGATCGTCGTGCCCGCGCGCCCTTCCTGCCACAGCGCGTGCATCACGCTAGCCGACGCATCGCGTCGCGCGCCTTTGGTTGCACGCGCCGCGACGAACTGCGCCGACTCGCGCAGGAACAGCGCAAGCAGCGGCAGCACCAGCAACGGCCCGAAGCCGCCGACGTAGAAGATATGTCGCCAGCCCGCGTCGCCCGGGCTGATGATGCCGACCACCGCCGCGAGCGCCGCGCCGAACGGCATGCCGCAATACATGGCGCCGACCGCGGTGTTGCGCTGTTGGGGCGGCGCCGCTTCCGAGCACAGCGCGATCAGATTCGGCATCGCTGCGCCAAGACCGAGGCCGGTCAGAAAGCGCGCGGCGAGCAGGCTGTTCAGGTCCCACACCTGCGCGGTCGCGAGCGAGAAGATGCCGAATAGCGCGACCGACCACATCAGCACGCGCTTGCGCCCGAGCCGGTCGGCGAGACGTCCGCCGATCGCGGCTCCTGGCAGCAGCCCGAACGCGCCGATGCTGAACGCCCAGCCCATCTGCGCGACCGCGAGATGAAATTCGCGCGCCATGCGCGGTGCCGCGAGGCCGGTCGATTGCAGGTCCACGCCTTCGAGCAGCGCGACGATCAGGCAGAGCCCGATCGTCAGCGCGCCGCCGGCAAGAGGTTTCGTCGACTGTGTTGTTTGCGTTGCTTGCGTTGACTGCCGCATAAAAGTCTCCAATGTTGAGTCAGCGTCGCTCTTGCGGCGACCTTGCTGGATGAAATGAACGCTGCGCGCGCGGCATGCGGCGCCGTCGCGCAGCGTCCGGGTCATGAAGCCACTGCGTCGGTTGCGTGCGCGCGCTTCAGATCCAGTGCGACGTCGACGATCATGTCTTCCTGGCCGCCGACCATGCGGCGTTTGCCCAGCTCGACGAGAATGTCCATGGTCTTCAGGCCGTATTTCTTCGCGGCCACTTCCGAGTGGCGCAGGAAGCTCGAATACACCCCCGCATAGCCGAGCGCGAGCGTTTCGCGATCGACGCGCACCGGACGGTCCTGCAGCGGACGCACGATGTCGTCGGCGGCGTCCATCAGCGTGTAGAGGTCGGTGCCGTGATTCCAGCCCATGCGCTCGGCCGCCGCGATGAACACTTCGAGCGGCGCATTGCCCGCGCCGGCGCCCATGCCCGCGAGCGATGCATCGATACGGTCGCAGCCTTCTTCGACCGCGACCATCGAGTTGGCCACGCCCAGCGACAGGTTGTGGTGCGCGTGCATGCCCGTCTGCGTTTCGGGGTTCAGCACGGCCTTCACCGCGCGGAAGCGGTCGCGCACGTCGCTCATCGTCAGCGCGCCGCCCGAGTCGACCACATAGATGCAGGTCGCGCCGTAGCTCTCCATCTTCTTCGCTTCGATGGCGAGGTTCTCCGGCGTAGTCATGTGGCTCATCATCAGGAAGCCGACGGTGTCCATGCCGAGTTCGCGCGCGTATTCGATGTGTTGCTTCGAGATGTCCGCTTCCGTGCAATGCGTGGCGACGCGCACCACGCGAGCGCCCGCGTTGTAGGCGGCCTTCAGGTCGTGGATCGTGCCGATGCCAGGCAGCAGCAGGGTCGCGATCTGAGCGTGCTCGACCACGTCAGCCACCGCTTCAATCCATTCGAGGTCGCTGTGCGCGCCGAAGCCGTAGTTGAAGCTCGAACCCTGCAGGCCATCGCCGTGGGCAACTTCGATGCTGTCCACCTTTGCGCGGTCCAATGCGCGTGCGATGTCCTGCACGTTCTGGATCGAGTACTGGTGACGAATGGCGTGGCTGCCGTCGCGCAGCGTCACGTCGGAGATATACAGTTTCTTGTCCATGCGGGAAGTCTCCTTAAGCCTCTGATGCCTGCACGAGCGCCTGCGCCATGCGCTCCGCGGTCGCGAGCGCGGCCGAAGTCATGATGTCGAGATTGCCCGCATACGCAGGCAGATAGTGCGCGGCGCCTTCCACCTCGATGAAGACCGAGGTCTTCAGACCGCTGAACTTGCCGAGGCCCGGAATGTTCAGCGGCGCGCTCGCGCTGATTTCGTCGAACTGCACCTTCTGCTTCAGGCGATAGCCCGGCACGTACGCCTGCACTGCGGCGGCCATCTGCTCGATCGACTGCTCGACCGTGTCGAGGTCGGCCAGCTCCGACAGCGTATAGACCGTGTCGCGCATCATCACCGGCGGCTCGGCCGGGTTGAGCACGATGATCGCCTTGCCCTTCGCGGCGCCGCCGACCACTTCGATCGCCTTCGACGTGGTCTCGGTGAATTCATCGATGTTCGCGCGCGTGCCTGGGCCCGCTGACTTGCTGCTGATCGACGCGACGATCTCCGCATAATGCACCTTCGCGACGCGCGACACGGCCGCGACCATCGGAATGGTCGCCTGTCCGCCGCACGTGACCATGTTCACGTTCGGCGCGTCGAGATGCGTGTCGAGATTCACCACCGGCACGCAGTACGGGCCGATCGCCGCCGGCGTCAGATCGATCACGCGAATCGAGGGCTTCAGCTTTCGCAACAGCGCATCGTTCTTGACGTGTGCGCCGGCCGAGGTCGCGTCGAACACGAAGTCGATGTCGTGGAACACGGGTAGACGAGTCAGACCTTCGACACCATCATGCGTGGTCGCGACGCCAAGCCGCGCGGCGCGCGCGAGGCCGTCGGAGTGCGGATCGATGCCGACCATCGCCGCGACTTCGAGATGCTTGCCGTGACGCAGGATCTTGATCATCAGATCGGTGCCGATGTTGCCGGAGCCGACGATCGCGGCCTTCAGTTTTTCGCTTGCCATATGAGTTCCCAATCGTGTGCTTGCGAGTGCATGCTTTATGCGGAAAAAGTCGCGCGGACGTTGCCGAGACCTTCGATCTGCGCGCAGTAGGTGCCCGGCTCCTTGACGGCGACCATCGGGCCCAAAGCACCCGTCATCAGCACGTCGCCGGCACGCAGCGGCGTGCCGAGCCGGACCATGCGATCCGCGAGCCAGGCGGCGGCATTCAGCGGATTGCCGAGACACGCGGCGCCATTGCCGCGCGACAGGACTTCCGCATCCTTCGATAGCGTCATTGCGCAGGCCGCGAGATCGATATCGCGCAGCAGGACCGGGCGGCTGCCGAGCACGAAGCGCGCGCTCGACGCGTTGTCCGCGACCGTATCGACGAAACGGATGTTCCAGCCTTCGATGCGGCTGTCCACCACTTCGATCGCCGCGACCGCATACGCGATTGCGCGCATCAGATCGGCGTACGTGTGGCGCTCGTGCAGCAGATCGTGTTCGAGTACGAGCGCGATCTCCGCCTCGACCTTCGGCTGAATCAACTGCACGAGAGGAATCGACTGGCCGTCGCCATACGCCATCGATGCGAACAGCGCGCCGAAGTCAGGCTGGTCGACACCGAGTTGACGCTGCACCGCCGGCGACGTGAGTCCGATCTTGCGGCCGACGACGCGCTCGCCCGCCGCGATGCGCGCGGCCACGTTGGCCTGCTGCACCGCGTACGCGAGTTCCTCGGCGTCGGCCGGGTTCGACAGGTCGACGAAACGCGGGTCGTCGCGCAACGGCGCGATGGTCGCGCGCGTACGTTCCGATTCGCGCAGGCGCAGGGCGAGCGCGACTATATTGCTTTGAGTAGTCATAGCGGGTTCCTGATTCGGTTAGACGTGGGCCGTCACGGGTCGCGCGTGCATCGCGCCAAAGCCCGCGATCCATTCGGGGATCGGACGGTAGTAATCGAGCGACGCGCGATACGGGCCGCTCGCGTTCAGTGCGCCGAACGCGGCGATCCACGTGCGGATTTCGTGCGCGGACTTGCCGGCCTCGCGCGTGATCCCGCGGTTGGTCAAACCGTCGAGCGCGGTGAGTTCGCCGTCTTCGAGCAGCTTCAGGAACGCGCGATCCCATTCCGGATTGAGCGGATGCAGACGGCTGTCGCCCGCGGCGAACGCGCGCGCCGCCGCGATCGTGCGCGCCTCACGCGCCGCACGCGATTCGGCCGACGGATTGCGGCCCGCGATCAGACGCTCGGCGACTTCCTCGCTCGCGCCCGCGAGTTCCGGCACCGGCGGCTCGTGCGAGATGCCGCCCGAGCCGATCACGAGCACGCGTTGCTTCGAGCGTGCGAGCGCTCGACCCAACGCATCGCCGAGCAGACGCGCTCGGCGGCATGAAGCCATCGGCGCGGCCACCGAATTGATGAATACCGGCACGACCGGATATCGATCGAGGCCGCCCGTCAGAATCTCCAGCGCTTGCGCGCAACCGTGATCGACCTGCATGCGGTGCGAGACGGCGACGTCGACGTCGCTCGCGAGCACCGCTTCGGCAAGGTCGAGCGCGGTATCGGCGGGCACCTCCAGCGGACCGGCGAGGCTCTTGAAGTCGCCGATCGCGCTCGCCGATGCGCCGATGCAAAACGGCGGCATCACGTCATAGAAGAAACCGTTGTAATGATCGGGCGCGAACACGACGACCAGTTCGGGATCGAACTCGACGACGCGCGCACGCGCTGCCGCATGCACGCGCTCGACTTCCGCGACGACTTCGGGCGCGGGATCGTAATAGCCGTGCAACGGCGTGTGCGATAGGCATTCGAGCAGCATCGGCATATCAGGCTCCGGCGGTTGCAGCGGTGGCGAAAGTGGCGACGGCATCGGGCGCGAACGCTGCTTCGTTGCGAGAACCGGCCACGTCGACCCGCCCCGCCGCGTCGAGATGCAGCTGCTGCGCGAGTTCGACGACGAGTTGCGACACCTGCTGCGGCGAGCCCATGCCCGCGACGAAACGATCGGGACGCAACAGCACGACCGATTCCGGCACTCGCGTGAACCAGTCCTTCAGCCGCGTGTTCACATCGCCGATCGCGATGACGTCTTCTGGCACGTCGTCATGGAAAGACAGCTGCGTGTCCGGCTTCGCGACCACGAAGCAGCCGCCGAGCCGCTGCCAGATCGCACGCGCCTGCTCCGACAAACCGAAGGTCGGTTCCGCGCCCCAGCCGACGATCGCGAAGCGGTTGCCGAGCACATCGTCGAGTCGCACGACCTCGCCGCTCACCGTGCGCACGCGCGGTTGAATGAACATGCGGCCGACCGGCGAACGACAATGCGGGTCGCGTCCATACACGAGACGGCCGAGCCGCGACTCGCGCTTCTCGCTCATCAGACCGAGCAGGCGGCCCGGCGCCGAATGCCCCGCGCGTTCGAGCGCGCGCGCGAGCCAGCCACGCTTGCGCGGCGTGCGCGCCAGCAATACGACGCCGCTTTCATAGCGTGGCATCGGCTTGAAACGCATTTCGACGAAGTAGCGCTTGACCGCCGGGAACCAGTTGAACGTACGCACGAACGCGTCGCGAAACTTGATGCCGAAGCGGCTCGTCGGCGCGAAGATGTCGCCCGCGACCTCAGAGAGGTGGATCATCGAGCGCGCATGCGAACGGCGCTCGGCGGTGTAGCTATCGAGCAGCGCATCGCCGGCGACGCCCTTGACCACCATCGCGAGTTTCCAGCCGAGGTTGCTCGCGTCGCGAATACCGCTGTTGTAGCCCTGGCCCTGCCACACCGGCATGATGTGCGCGGCGTCGCCGGCGAGCAGCACGCGCTTCACGCGGAAGCTGCTCGCGAGGCGCGCGTTGTGCGTATAGACGCGCTTGCGGATGTAGTCGACCTTCTCCGGCTCGGCGACGACCTTGCGGATCAGCGCGGCCATGTTCTCCGGCTTCGACAGCTCTTCCTCGGTCTCGCCGGGCATCACCATGAATTCGAAGCGGCGAATCCCGTGCGGCAGCGCGGCCGACACATACGGGCGCCGCGGATCGCAATGCATGTACACGTGCGGCGAGCCGATCGGGTCATTGCGCACGTCGACGACGATCCACTGATTCGGTTTCGTGCGGCCCTCGAACGGCACGTCGAGGGTGCGGCGCACGAAGCTGTTGCCGCCGTCCGCACCGACCATGTACGACGCTCGGATCGTGCGGCGGCCGCTCTGCGCGTGTTCCGCTTCGATCGTGACGCCGCTGCCGTCCTGCGTGAACGAGTCGACCGTGTGGCCGAACAGCACCTCGACGTGCGGGAAGCGTTGCAGGCCGTCGTACAACACGCGATCGGCCAGCGGCTGAATGAACGCGTTGCGGCGCGACCAGCCGAATTCGTCGGTGCGCGGCTCGATCGACGCGAAGCAGTGACCGTTGCTCGTGACGAAGCGCATCCAGTGATCGGGGGTCGTGTGCGGCAGCAATGCATCGGCGAGGCCGACGGACTGAAACACGCGCAGCGCTTCGTCATCGAGGCCGATCGCGCGCGGATAGTCGATGATCCCGTCGAGCTTTTCGATCAGCACGACGCGCACGCCCTGCAGGCCGAGATAGTTGGCGATCATCAAACCGACCGGGCCGGCGCCGATGATCGCGACGTCGGTAGTGACGGGTCCACTGTGGCCTTGCGCGGCCACCGGGTCGAGCGGTTGGGGCATGTTGTCTCCGTATGTCGACCAGAGTGACCGGGTCGAGATATTCACGGAGCGCGGCGGCGGGAACCGGCTGTCGCCATGGCGAAAAATCGCCTGCGGGCAACAGCTTGCGTCTCCATGAAATCGTTGATTTGTTGGCAGTCTAGGACCGGCCACCTGCCCGCTCAACAAAATCTGGAAATTGTGCATAGAATGCACACAGGTGATTTTATTGAGGTTTCAAGTGACCAAATACACGAATGTGCGAGGTCTGTCGCGCGGCTTGCAGGTGCTGCAGGCGCTCAACTCGATGGACAGCGGCCGCGCGACGAGCCAGCAGATCAGCGAGCTGACCGGCCTGCATCGCACCACCGCGCGGCGGCTGCTCGAAACGTTGATGGAGGAAGGCTTCGTGCGGCGCAGCGCGTCGGACGACAGCTTCCGGCTCACGCTGAAGGTGCGCGCGCTGAGCGAAGGCTTCACCGACGACGAACGTATCGCGACGATCGCGCCGCCGGTGATGGGGCGTCTGCTGCAACGCGTCGCGTGGCCGTCCGATCTGACCACGCCCGACGGCGACGCGATGATCGTCCGTGAGACCACGCACCGCTTCAGTCCGCTATCGTTTCATCGCGCGATGGTCGGCCGCCGTTTACCGATCCTACTGACCGCGGCGGGTCGCGCGTACTTCGCGATGTGCCCCGACGAGGAGCGCGAGGACATTCTCGATCTGCTGCGCGCGGGCGCCGGCGGCGAGGAGCAGAAGGCGCTCGCGTCGAACGACGCGTTGATTCGCAGCCTCGTGCGACGCGTGCGCGCGGATGGGTTCGGCTCGAATCACGGCGACTGGGCGGATCAGGGGAAGATTGGCGCGGTTGCCGTCGCGATCGTGTTCGAGGAACGCGTGCTCGCGAGCTTGAACGTAGTGTTTCTGTCGCGCGCGGTGTCGCTCGCGGAAGCGAAGCGGCGCTATGTGCCCGAGTTGCAGACGGCCGCGCGGGAGATGGTCGAGGAACTCGCGGCGCAGACCCGCGCGAGGAGCGGAGCGGGCAAGACGCGTGCGGGACGCGAGCGCAAGTCGTGAGGTGGCTTTCGCAGCGATTCGCACGGAGCCGTTGTCCCAGTCGATATCCTCGCCGATGATCCGCATCGACGACAGCAGCGCATTGTCCTGAACCAGGAGCGACCCCCGCGGTCAGCCCGCTTTCAAGGCTTCACGTCATCGACGAACTGATCGGTAAACGTGCGCGACAGATCGATATGCCGCCCCTTCACCGCCGGATTGAAACTCGACAGTACCTTCAGCACCGTCTGCGGACCGTCGGCTGGCATCTTGCCGTCGACGGTGTACATCGGCAGCGAGGCCTGCAATGCGCTGATATACAGCGCTCTGTCGTTGCCGATGTCTTCTTTTGGCATCTGCGCGGCGATTTGTTCCGCGCTGTG
Organism: Paraburkholderia sp. UCT31; assembly: GCF_014397655.1. NCBI lineage: Bacteria > Pseudomonadati > Pseudomonadota > Betaproteobacteria > Burkholderiales > Burkholderiaceae > Paraburkholderia > Paraburkholderia sp. UCT31. The sequence goes on along the minus strand of NZ_VZQP01000066.1, from coordinate 20,813 downwards.
GGTGCGCATATAGCGCAGCGTCTTGACGAATGCGCGCGCGAGTTTCGCGGCTTCGTCGGCATGCGCGTCGAGCCACGTGCTTTGCACGTAGAGGCTCGACGCCGGATACATGCCGCCGAGCGCGGCGCGCGTGCCATCGACATTGCGCATGTCGACGAGTACTTTGGCGTCGCCCGCTTTCAATAGTTGAGTGACGGTCGGCTCGGTCGACATACCCGCGTGAATGCGTCCTTGCCGCATCGCCGCGATGAAACTGCTGTCCGCGCCGACCGGCAGCAGCGTGTATTGCGTGGACCGCACGCCCGCGCGCTGTGCGAGGTACTGCGTGAGAAAACTCGTCGAGGAACCGAGCCCCGTCACGCCGAGTGTTTTTCCGCGCACGTCGGCCATGCTCCGGATCGAATCGGCCGATTTCGCCGCGACCAGTTGCACTTCGCCGGGCACCTGGCTGAACACGACGATCGTCTTCACTTCCTTGCCGCGTGTCTGCAGATCGATCGTGTGATCGTAGAAGCCGACCACGCCCTGCACCGCGCCCGCGAGCATTTCGTTTTCGCCGTCTATTCCAGTCGGCTGCGACAGCAGTTCGACGTCGAGCCCTTCGGCCTTGAAATAGCCGAGCTGTTCGGCAAGACGCGCCGGCAGATAGATGAGCTTGTTGGTACCGCCCACCATGATCGCGAGTTTCTCCGGCGCGGCGGCTTGCGCAGACGTCGCGAGTCTCGCGAGCGCGCACAGCGCGAGCGACGCCGCGACGGCGGCATAGGCCGCGCGCGAGAAACGCGTCAAGGAAAGCTTCATTGGGGGTGTCTCCGTTATCTTGTGTCTGGGCGCCGCGCGGGCCGCCTGCCCGTGATTTCGAAAGTGCGAACCCTTCCCGATGCTTTTCACGGTTGGGCATGTTGCGCGAACCTCGGGTTTATCCCGATCACTTCGGCGTTGCGCGCGGAAACGTCACGGCGATATGCACACCCTTGCCGCTTTCGCCCGCCTTCAGCGTGATCTCGCCGTGATGGGCGTCCGCGATTTCGCGCACGATCGCAAGACCGAGGCCCGTGCCCTCGGTATCCGTCGACGCCCGAAAGAACGGCTCGAACACGCGGCTGCGCGATTCGGCCGGAATGCCGGGGCCGTTGTCGATCACGCTGACCGTCACCGCATTGGCCGCGGTATCAGCGTTCACGGCGACCGTCACGTGACCACCGCTGCCCGTGTAGCGAATCGCGTTCTCGGCGAGATTCGCGATCAGTGCCTGCAACAAGCCGCGATGTCCGAGCACCGGCGCCGCGCCGTGCAATTCCGCGCCCAGATCGATTTCACGTGCCTGCGCGAGCAGGCCGAGATCTTCGACGACCTCCATCGCGAGCGGCACCAGATCGACGCGTTCCATTGCGAGCTGCGAGTTGTCGGCGGCCTCGGCCTGCGCGAGCAAAAGCAGCTTGTTGGTGAGCCCGACCATCGAGCGGTTGCTGCGATGCATCGCGGCAAGCGCTTCGTCGAGCGCGGGATTGAGGCCTTCCTGCTGCCGCGCGAATTGCAGTTGCGTGCCGAGCAGCGTGAGCGGCGTGCGCAACTGATGCGCGGCGTCGGCGATAAAGCGCCGCTGCGCCGCCACCTGCACGCCGAGCCGCGCGATGCACTGATTGATCGCATCGACGATGGGCCGCAGCTCCGTATGCAGACGCTCGACGCGAATCGGTTCGAGCTGCATCGGATCGCGGTCGGCCACCTCGTCTTTCACCTTCATCAACGGCCGCAACTCGAACGTGAGCCCGATGCAAACGAGCGCCACTGCCAGCGCGATCATTTCGAGCTGGCGCACGAGTTGCGGCCGCCACAGCTGTTGCGTCATCGCATCGCGCGAGCGCACGGTCTTGCCGACCGTCACGCGCACGGGACGCGTCGCGCCGTTGTCGTACATGAGCCGCACGATGTCGACAGCGCGCACCTGCTGGCCGTGCAACTGCGTGTAGTACGAATCCGGCACGTCGGGCGCCCGCAGCGGACGCGGCGGGAAATCAGGCGTACCCGCGAGCAGCCGCCCATCGTCGACACGCACGCTATAGAACACCTGGTCGCGATATGGCGATGCGAAGATCTCGAGCGCGGCCGGCGGCACATCGACACGCAGAAAGCCGTCGCTCCATTCGACCTCGCCCGCGATCATCCGCGCCGACGCGACCAGCTGATTGTCCTGCACCAGATTCGCGGTGTGCCGCGCGTTGTCGTACTCGGTCTTGCCGGTCACGAACACATAAAGCGCGAGCGGTACGAGCAGCCACCACAGCAGGCGTATGCGTAGGCTATTGGCCATCGTTACTGGTCGTCTTCCCGCTTGCGCAGCAGATAGCCGAGCCCGCGCAGCGTGACGATCGCGGCCGAGCTGCCATCGAGCTTCTTGCGCAGACGCGAAATGTAGATCTCGACCGCATCCTCGCTCGGCTCGTCGGCGAGCGTGAAGATCGCATCGACGAGCGCCGGCTTCGTCACCGTCTTGCCGAGGCGCAAGATCAGCGCTTCGAGCACCGAACGCTCGCGCGGCGTCACATTCAGCGGCGCGCCCTTCAGCGTGAACTGGCGCGTGTCGATGTCGAACGACAGATCGCCGCACACCACCTCGCCGGCTTTCGACGGCGACTGCCGCCGAATCGCCACCTTGATGCGCGCGATCAGCTCGCGCACTTCGAACGGCTTCACCAGATAGTCGTCGGCGCCGGCGCCGAGCAGCTCCACCTTCTCGTCGATCGAGCCGCTCGCGGTGAGGATCAGCACCGGCGTCGCGTCGCCACGCTGACGCAGCCGGCGCAGCACGTTCTTGCCCGACAGCTTCGGCAGGTTCAGGTCGAGCAGGATCACGTCGTAGTGATTGGTGCGCAGCAGGCGGTCGGCTTCATCGCCGTCCTGCACGGCGTCGAGCGCGAAGGCTTCCTGCTCCAGCATTTTCGCGAGCCAGTGCGCAAGCGTGGGGTTGTCTTCGATCAGCAGCAGCTTCATGGCGGCAACGGCAAAAGTCAGGTCGTCGATTGTGCCTTAAAACAAGGGGGCCGCGCGCATACCGTGTGGTTTGCCGCATAGGTCCAGTGCCCGCCGCGAGCGCAGTGCCGATCCGCGCGCAATGTCGGCGCATTTTCGGCGCATTTTCGGGTTAACACCCATGTTTTGCGCCAAACCCCGAAAGCTGCCAGAAGGTTTCGCGTTTCTATAATCGCCCCCATTGACCCAGAAAAGCGCCGCGCACCACGCTCGCGGCGACCCACCTAAGGGGACTGCTTCATGCGTACCTTGCGCCAGATTGCCGCTGTATCAGGAGTTGCGTTCGCCCTTGCCGCCGCATCGGCCGCCGCTCACGCCGAGAAGATCACGATCATGGTCGGCGGCGCCACCAAGATCATCTATCTGCCGGCCAAGCTCACCGAGCAGCTCGGTTACTTCAAGGACGAAGGCCTCGACGTCGAGATCCTGTCGCAGCCGGCCGGTGTCGATGCGGAGAACGAACTGCTCGCGGGTGCGGTGCAAGGCGTGGTCGGCTTCTACGATCATACGATCGACCTGCAGAGCAAGGGCAAGGAAGTGCAGGCGCTCGTCGTCTTCGGCCAGGTGCCGGGCGAAGTAGAAATGGTCTCGACGAAGGCGGCCGATTCGCTGAAGAGCATGGCCGACGTCAAAGGCAAGACGCTCGGCGTGACCGGCCTCGGTTCGTCGACCAGCTTCCTCACGCAGTACCTCGCGCAGCGCGCGGGCGTGCCGTCGACGCAATACACGATGTTGCCGGTCGGCGCGGACAACAGCTTCATCGCCGCCGTCAAGCAAGGCCGCATCGACGCCGGCATGACCACCGAGCCGACCGTCTCGCAACTGCTCAAGACCGGCGACGCGAAGGTGCTGGTCGACATGCGCAACGTGGACGGCACGCGCGCCGCGCTCGGCGGCACCTACCCCGCTTCGAGCTTCTACGTGCAGCGCGCGTGGGCCGAAGCGCACAAGGACGAGGCCGCGAAGCTCTCGCATGCGTTCGTGAAGACGCTGAACTACATCGCGACGCATAGCGCCGAGGACATCGCCGCGCAGATGCCGAAAGACTACTACGGCAACAACAAGGACCTGTACGTGAACGCGCTGAAGGCGTCGCTGCCGATGTTCACGAAGGACGGCAAGATGCCCGCCGACGGCCCGGATACGGTTCTGAAGGTGCTGTCCGCATTCAATCCGTCGGTGAAGGGCAAGCATATCGATCTCGCCAAGACCTACACCAACGACTACGTGACGGCGCCGGTCAAGACCGCGTCGAAGTAACGCTTCTTTCATATTCACAGAACTGCGAGGCACCCGCCGATGAATCAACCTATGTCACGCGAGACGCCAGCGATCGAAATGCGCAACGTGTCGTGCCGTTTCATTTCCCCGGACGGCAAGGCCACGATCGCGCTGCGCGACTTCAGCATGTCGGTGGCACGCGGCGAATTCGTCGCGGTGGTCGGCCCGACCGGCTGCGGCAAGTCCACCACGCTCAGCATGATCACCGGCTTGCTGAAGCCGACCACCGGCGAAGTGCGCGTGATGGGCGCGCCGGTGGACGGCATCGATCCGCGCATCGGTTTCGTGTTTCAGGCCGATGCGGTGTTTCCGTGGCGCTCGGTGCTCGACAACGTCGCGGCGGGTCCGCTGTATCGCGGCCGCTCGAAATCGGCCGCTTACGACGAAGCGAACGAATGGCTGCGCCGCGTGGGCCTCGACAAGTTCGGCAAGCACTATCCGCATCAACTGTCCGGCGGCATGCGCAAGCGCGTCGCGCTTGCGCAGACCTTCATCAACAAGCCGGAAATCCTGCTGATGGACGAGCCGTTCTCGGCGCTCGACATGCAGACGCGCACATTGATGCAGGACGAGTTGCTGCAATTGTGGGGCGGCGCCGGCTCGGTCGTGTTCGTCACGCACGACCTCGAAGAAGCGATTGCGCTCGCCGACCGCGTGTTCGTGCTAACTGCCCGCCCCGCCACGCTGAAGAAAGTCTACGAAATCGATCTGCCGCGACCGCGCGTCACATCGGAGGTCCGCTACGACTCACGCTTCATCGAAATTTCGCGCGATATCTGGCATGACCTGCGCGAAGAAGTGCAGATCGGTTAATCAAGGAACGGCAAACATGTCTACACCCTCTCAACAGATGATGCCCTCGGGCATCGACGCCGCGTCGCTCGCTCACGTCGAGCGTATTGCGCAGAAGAAGATCCGCCAGCGCCAGGTTCTGGTGATTTCGCTGCGCATTCTCCTGCTCGTGGTCGTGCTCGGCGGCTGGGAACTGTCCGCGCGCCTGAAGTGGATCGACCCTTTCTTCTTCTCGATGCCGACCGAGATCTTCGCGCAGATCGTCGACTGGTTCGTGAACGGTACCTCGCAAGGGCCGCTGCTCACGCAGGTGTGGGTCACGCTCGAGGAAACGGGGCTCGGCTTCATCATCGGTTCGATCGGGGGCATCTTCTGCGGCATCGTGCTCGGCCGCAACAAGCTGCTCTCCGACGTGTTCAGTCTCTACATCAAGATCGCCAACTCGATCCCGCGCGTCGTGCTCGGCTCGGTGTTCGTGATCGCGCTCGGACTCGGCATGGCATCGAAAGTCGCGCTCGCGGTCGTGATGGTGTTTTTCGTCGTGTTCGCCAACGCGTTCCAGGGCGTGCGCGAAGCGGATCGCTACATGATCGCGAATGCGCAGATTCTCGGCGCGTCGCGCCGTCAGGTGACGACCTCGGTCGTGATTCCGTCGGCGCTCAGCTGGATTCTCGCGAGCCTGCACGTGAGCTTCGGCTTTGCGCTGGTCGGTGCGGTGGTCGGCGAGTTTCTCGGCTCGAAGCAGGGCATCGGCTTGCTGATCTCCACCGCACAGGGCGCGTTCAATGCGGCCGGCGTGTTCGCGGCGATGATCGTGCTGGCGGTGGTCGCGCTTGCCGCCGACTACCTGCTGACCGCGGTGGAGAGTCGATTGTTGAAGTGGCGGCCGAGTTCGGTTTAAGCCACGGCAGCGCAGAGTCCACAAACAGTAGTTCGCTTCACCGATGCCGCTCAGTCTTCTGGACTGAGCGGCATTTTTATTTGCTAACGCACATCCTGTCTCCCGCCAGCAAACTGTTTTTCGCAATACGTTGGCCACCTCGCAACACTTTTCTCTTTCAATCCCCCACCAGAAGCCAACATCCGGCCGCCAGCCCGTTCCATGCGCTATGGCACGCTCGATGCGTACCACCGCGCAAGTCAGGCGATCGCCAACATCGATCGCGGATCGAAGCGAGGTGAGTCATGTCGAGTGCACAGAGTCAACGCCGGTCAACCAACGGGTACGGCGGCCCGTTCATGCGCGCCAACACCGCGAATCGCCGCGATCGTCATCATTCGAGCGGATTCGTGCTGTTCGGCTTGCACACCGCCGGTGTGATCGGCCGCGGACCGAAACGCCTCTGGCCGTATGTCCTGCCCTGGTTGTTCATCCTACTGACGATCGGTTCCATCTGCCTCGTCGTGCGCGGCGTGCTCACGCGTCAATTGCTGGTACCGCCGGTGGAGACACCGCAAACGCTGACCGAGCGCGGCTATACGGCGAACTTTCTCGCCGAGCGGATCATGTCGGCGATGAAGGAAATCGGCCAGGATGCCGAATCGATTCCGCACGACACGATGACCAGCAACGACGCGCAGCAGGACATCCAGATTCCGGGTCAGGAAATGTCGTATGCGACGACGGTGCGCTTCATCAAAGGCGTGCTCAAACGCGACGATGTCGCCGTGCACATCGGCATCACGAAGACGAATAGCAGCGCGGATTCATACGTCGCGCACGTGCAGATAGAACACGGACCGTTCAACGGCCGCGAAAGCACGGTGCCGTTCGAAGGGCGCGACCTCGAAAAGCTCGTGCACGACATCGCAGTCACGGCGATGCGCCTCGCCGAACCTAACATCCTCGCCAGTCATCTGTACACGCAGGTGCAAAAGACCAAGTGCTCGCTCGCGCAATGCGACTATCGCGAGATCGTCGGGATCTATGACGAAGTCCTCGCGTTGCCTTCATCCGAGCAAGCCCAATGGGCAGTCGCGGGCAAGGCGTGGTTGCTCGACAGTCAGCAGCGCTCGACAGAAGCCGAGCAGCAGATCCGTGAAGCATTGACCCAATACAAGCACTCGGCGGTGCTGCGCGCGGGTCTCGGCATTGCGCTCGAACAGCAGAACCGCATCGACGATGCGCTAAAGGAACTGCGGGCCGGCGCGAAGGAAAAGTCGCGCACCGCTGAAAACCTGCGACTGCTCGGCGACGTGCTGTTGCATTCGAACAAGCACGATCGCGAAGCACTCGAAGCATTCAGGCAGGCTGCCAAGATGAACCCCGACTCCGTCGACACGCTGCACGACTGGGCCGAGGCGCTCGTCAAAACCGGCCACGACGACGAAGCAATCGACAAGCTGTCGCACGCCGTCGCGTTGCGTCCCGATCTCGCCCCGTCCTATGTGGAATGGGGCCACGCGCTGGAACACAAAGGCGCGCTGCGCGAGGCCGCGCGCAAGTATGCACAGGCATTGCAGCTCGACGCCGGCACGTTGTCGGCGCGCGAACGCGAGCTGGCGCTCTCGACGGACGCATCGCCCGACGAAGCCGACACCCGGACATCGAGGCCCGACCTGCGCGTCAAGCCCGTTTCGAATCCCATGACGTCGTACCCGCTTCGGGCATCGCTCGATACGGTACGCGACGCCGTAGGACGGGCGATGCGAGCGGCCTGAGCCGCGCGCATTCGCCATTTGAGTTGGCAACACAGCCGAACAGGAGACAGTTCGATGGACAGCTTCGAAGATGCATTCAAAGCCTTGATCGGAAACGAAGGCGGGTACAGCTTCAATCCGGCCGATCCAGGCGGCGAAACGATGTGGGGTGTGACGGCGCGCGTCGCGCGCAGTGAGGGCTATAACGGCGCGATGAAAGACCTGCCGCTCGATACCGCCCATCAGATCGCCAAGCGCAGGTACTGGGACCCGTTGCATCTCGACGAACTCGATCCGCGCGTGGCTTTCCAGATTTTCGATGCGAACTACAACGGCGGCCTCGTCGTGCTGTGGATGCAGAAAGCGTCCGGCGCCAGGGAAGACGGCAAGTTCGGCCCCGACACGCTCGATGCGGTCAAGAACGCCGATCCGATGAAGTTCGTGATGCGCTTCGCCGCGTATCGTCTGCGGTACCTGCGGAACCTGCATTCGTGGCCGAATTTCAGCCGCGGCTGGACCGAACGCATGGCGGCCAATCTTCTCCTGGGAGCAGCATGATGGACTGGTCTAAAGTTGCGAAGAATATCAATAGCACCGCCCCGCTTCTCGCCGGGCTCGTAGGGGGGCCGGTCGGCCTCGGCGTGACCGCTGCCGCCGCGATCATCTCGCACGCGCTCGGCACGCCGAGCGACCCGGCCTTCGTGGAACCCGCGTTGAACGACCCCGGCGCACTCGAAAAACTCCGCCAGGCCGAAAGCGCGAATTCGCTGCAATTGCAGCAGTTGATGGTGACGGCCGCGCAGTCGAGCCTCGCGCACGACGCCGACATGGCCCGCATCGCCTCGAGCGACACCGCGAATGCACGCGCGATGGGTGTCGCCAATCGCGACTGGGTCCCGAAGGTGCTCGCGATGGCCGTCACCACCGGCTTCTTCGGCATTTTGCTGCTGATGGCGTTCCAGCCTTTGCCGGGTAGCAACAAGGATCTCGTCAACGTGATCGTCGGCGCGTTGGGAACCGCGTGGATCAGCATCATCGGCTATTACTTCGGCACGTCGGTCGGCTCGATGCGCAAGACCGAGCTGCTCGCGAAGCCGAGCGTGCCGATCACGGCCGAAAGCGCGTTGACGTTGCGCGAACCGGCGTCGCAGTCGGGAGCGCACGCACCGGCGGCGGCCGCGCCGTCCGGCGACCACTTCCCATCGTTCGCGCCGGGCGGGCAAGGTCCGATCTTCTCGGGCGGCAGTTGAGTCGATGCTACGTTAAGCGAATCATGCACGCGACGAAGTACATTGACCGTCGCGTGCATGTCCGCCTCAAAGCAGGGCTCTTTCGCCAGCGCGCGTTTTGCGCTAAGTTGGCAACGCGAAGTCCATCCCGTCCCGAGTGGAGCGATAAAAGATGAGTGACGTCGAGCAGAACGCGCAGAACGATCCGATCGAACACGTCGTGCTACTGTTGATGGAGAATCACTCGTTCGACCAGATGCTCGGCTGCCTCGACGCCGTGCACGACAAACTGGACGGCGTGCGCAACGCGGCCGGCAAATCGAACGCCGACGGTCAAGGCCACACCTTCTATCCGCGTGAAACGCGCGAGCGGCAGATGAAGCACGATCCGAATCACGAGCACAAGGCCGTGATGGAACAGATCGCCGCCGACAACAGCGGTTTCGTGCGTACGTTCGTGAACGACTACCCGAAGAGCAGCCTGGCCGCGCGGCAAGACGTGATGGGCTATTACCCGCTCGGCTTTCTGCCCGCGCTGCACACGCTCGGTTCGCAATTCACCGTGTGCGACCGGTGGTTCTCGTCATTGCCGGGGCCGACGTGGCCCAACCGTTTTTTCGCGCTGACGGGTACGTCGAAAGGCGAGATCGGAATGCCTTCGGGACTCGACGGGCTCAATCCGCGCTGGTACACCGAGCAGGATCAGGACACGGTTTTCGATCGGCTGAACGCCGCGCGCAAAACGTGGAGCGTCTATTTCTACGACTTCCCCGCCTCGTTGCTGCTGAAGAACCAGCGGCGCGCGGAAAACCTCGCGAATTACCGCTCTTTCGATAAATTCTTCGAGGACGCAGCGGGACCCGCTAGTCAGTTTCCGCAATTCGTACTGATCGAGCCGAAGTACTTCGGCGAAGCGCAGAACGACGATCATCCGCCGCACAACATCATGAAGGCAGAGAAGCTGATCGCGGATACCTACAATGCGCTGCGCTCGAATCAGGCGCTGTGGGAGCGCACGTTACTGGTGGTCCTCTACGATGAGCACGGCGGTTTCTACGACCACGTATCGCCGCCGGCCGACGCGCTCGCGCCCGACGACCACACCGCGAGCTTCGATTTCAAACGACTCGGCGTGCGTGTTCCCGCCATCCTGGTGTCACCGTGGTGCGAAGCCGGCGTGTGCAACGAACGATTCGATCATTGCAGCCTGCTGAAGTACCTGTGCGACAAGTGGCAAATGCCACCGCTCGGCAAGCGCACCGAGGCGTCCGCGAACCTCGGTGTGGCAATTCGCCGTGGCGGCGGCGCGCGCACCGATACGCCGCCGTTTATTCGCGTGGCCAATCAATCGCTGATTGCGCAGCACGTCGAACTGGAGCGCAAATCGTCGAATGGCAATCAGCATGGCCTGCATCATTTCGCCGACTATCTGCACGCGGAACTGGACCGGCTCGCCGCCGAGGCGGTCGAGGCGGCCGCGCAACTGGCGCGCACCGGTAACGCATGGGTGCGCTTCAAGAGCGCGTTGGGCTCGCTGATGATGAGTCTCGGCCAGTGGCTCAGCAAGGACTTCTACGACGCACGCGACCAACGCGATGCACGCACGAGCCAGGCGTTCACGCGCTTGCGGCAATCGGTCCGTGAGGCGACGCCGGGCATCGCGCGAGACGATGCGGAAGAAACGGCCTCGTCCGTCAATCCGGTCTCGCAGAAATAGCACGCCGCAAAGCGGTGGTAGTGCGGAACGTTGACGGATGCCAGAGTTCGTGAAATCGGGGACCTTGGATTTCTTCGACTATTTCAATAGTCTTGACGCAGTGGCCGGTTGGCAGTGACGGTATCAGTGAAGCCCACGGTGAATCGTGCCACAGAAACCGGGAATTTCGGTTCGGGACCGCCGCAGCGCAGCGCCGCCGGCTATTTTCCCCGCGACAAGCGCCATCGCGGACAACGGCCACTTTCGGTCGGTCGGCAGATCCGGATGAACGGCCGCTGCTGGCCCAGTTTCAGACTGCCATAAACGACAACCCGCGGTTTAATGCTGGTGAGCGAGCTATCACCGGACATCCTGACGGTTCGCCTTGTGCTGTCCTCAAGTCGATAGTCAGGGTTGGTTCTAGACCAAACAACGTCTTCACGATTACCATTCTCCACCGTCGCTGGAGGCAGAAAGGATCTGTAGTTAGCCCGTCCTGAACAATTCGTTTTGCCGACCACGGGCGTTACGGCAACCGTCCCCGCCGCCATGCCGCTACCAGACTTTTAATCTTCGCGGCTTCGGATATCACTGCCATCAGGTTCCCGGCTTGCTCGATTCATCGCTACCGTTTTTCCAGTTGCGTTACATTCACCATCAATACGACCTGGACTTTCCATTAACAATGACTGACTTATTCCGCATTCGGAACGTCCTGATTCCGGCCGCTATCGGCTTAATCGTTTTCCTGGCGTTCACGGGCGGACACGGGCTGAATCCGCTTCGTGTGGACTGGATTATGTCGAGCGACGGTGACGCCCCGCAGCAATACGTCGGATGGAATTTTTTCCGTCATAGTCCGTATCTGCAATTCCCCTTAGGCCTGAATCCGGGGTACGGGGAAGTCATCGGTAGTTCGATCGTATTCTCGGATTCAATACCGTTGCTCGCGATCCTGTTCAAGCTGGTTCGCGGCGTCCTGCCGGACCAATTTCAATATTTTGGGCTATGGATCGCCGCCTGCTTTGCTTTACAGGCCGTTTTTGCCTGGGCGATCCTGTCGCTGCGCACCACGGACAACGTGATCAAAGCACTAGGTTGCGCACTTCTGACACTCTCTCCGCCTATGCTTTGGCGGCTTCACGGACATGAGGCCCTGATAGGGCATTGGCTGCTGCTTGCCGCGCTATATCTCTATCTGACCAACCGGGGCAGGATGTGGCACTGGATTCTGTTGATTTGCGTGACCGCATCGATTCACGCCTATTTGCTTGCCATGGTCGCAGGCATCTGGTTTGCCGATCGGGTACGCCTGCTTGCGCCCGGTAGCTCAAGATTGAAGCAATTGGCTGTCGAGCTTCCGTGTCTTGCCGTTGCGGTTTTGATCACGACCTGGTCGGTCGGCTATTACACGGTCAGAAGCGTCGTGTCGGGGGGATTCGGCACCTATCGCGTCACCCTGACCTCGCCGTTCCGGGCGGAGGCCATCTGGTCGATCTGGAGCAGCTATGGATTCCTCGGCGGAGATTACGAAGGTTTCTGCTACATCGGTGCTGGCGTCTTACTGCTCTTCGTGACGACGGCGGTCTTGATCATAAAACATCGCAAGAACGCGCCCATTGCCTGGGGCACGCACGCGTCACTGATCTTCGTGTGCGCGCTGTTTTATCTGTTCGCGCTGTCAAACCGGGTCTCTCTCGGCGGCCGCCATGAGCTGTTCCAGTACCCGATGCCGGCCTTCCTGACAGGATTCACGTCGACATTCCGCGCCTCGGGTCGCTTTATCTGGCCGGTTTTTTATGCGGCTATTGTCTTTCTGCTATTTCGCTTCATCAAACTCTCGCCCAGAAAATGGGTAGTTCCTCTTTTGTGTGTCTTCGTGGTCTTTCAGGCCACGGATCTGATCAAGGCGTCAAAGTATTTCAGAAGCCAATGGACGCAGCAGTGGACCCCGTCCCTCACGTCCGATTTCTGGAAAGAGGTGCCCCGGCAGTACAAGCGGATCGCGTTTGTCATGCCGCTAGATGGCGGCTACACCTATGTCCCGATTGCGTTCATGGCGTCTAATGCGAAGATGACGATCAACGGCGGCAATCTTGCGCGCGTCGATTTCGACAAGCTCGGCCAGGTGCAGGCGCAATTGCAGGATACGATCGAGCACGGTACTTATTCGCCCGACACGCTTTACGTGTTCCATACCCCGCAAAGCTGGGCGACAGCCAAGGCAAATTTCAAGGGCGATGGATTTGTCGGAACAGTCGACAACTATGACGTAATCGCACCGGGTTGGCATGGATGCACGACGTCGTGCGGTGCATTGGCGAACAAGTAATGTAAGTTCGTGAATTATCTTATAGGTACGGCTTGTCCATCTGAAATGTTCCCCGCGTCCCTGTTCCGGATGGTCATGCTGTACGCGTGAAACGTCGCGACGAGGGCTTGGGGAGCACCCGCGACTAGCTGGTCCGTCCTGAACAATTCGTTTTGCCGACCACGGGCGTTACGGCGATGGGGTCACGGCAACGCTGCGGTTAATCAGGGCAACGAGAATGAAGGCACAAAGAAGCCGCAGCTTCCTCAGGATCATCCGCAGGTTGTGACCGGCGCCGCACAACACCGCGTGCATCGCATCGCCGAGCGCGCCCTTGAGCCGGTTGCGATCGAGTTTTCCGTCTGTCTTCATATGGCCGATGGCTGGCCAGATTGCACTTCGCCGTCTGATCATCGCGCGTAGTCCGCGTGTGATGCCCCGCCGCAGGCCCGGGTGGTAAATCTTCACGTCGTCGACGGCGACACCCTTGTAACCGCGATCTACGATTGCCACCTCGGGCTTCGCCTCACTCAGGATCGAGGCCTGTTCCAGCGCTTCAGTCAGCGTATGACCGTCGTACGGATTGCCCGGCATCGAGCGCATGCCGATCGCCAGGCCCTCCTTGTGCGTTGTAGTTATGGACACTTTCACACCGAACTCGTATGGGATGAATATCTGGATGGAAACTACGGTGGCGTGCTGATCGTGTTCGACCGACTCTTTGGCACCTACATAGCTGAACAGCGCGACACGCCGTGCCGCTTTGGGCTGGTGCGACCGATGACGACATATAACCTGCTGACTATCGAGTTCGACTACTAGCGTGCATTGTGGCGCGATCTGCGAACGGCGCACTCTTTGCGCGAGGCGTGTGGCTATGTGTTCAAGCCGCCTGGTTGGCGGCCTGATGGCAGCGGGCAGACAACCGAAGACCTGAGGCATAGTGCTAACCCGCAGCACTTCGCCGAGGGACCGCAATAACCGTCCGATATCAGCCGGAGAGCGGCCGCTTACGAACCTAGGCTGAGCGGCGCAAGTGGGTCGTGTACGGCAGCTCAGTTGCCCGGATTCTGCCACCTCCTTCCATTCGATAACCGCTGTGGTAGAAGGAGACTTCGCGAGAAGTCGATAGACGCCCGTCCGCTCATCCTCTGATCCTGTGCGAGGATCGACCCGTCTGATGTCCGGCGGCAGGAGCGGCGGCATAAGCCGCGCCATTGCCGCCGCGCAAGCCGGTAACATGCGAATAGCGCAGAATAGGATCGTGAGCATCTTCAAACGCGCGTGAGAGGAAGTGGCGCCCGATTTCGGTCGTTATGGCCTACGCGTTAGCGACAACCTTGTTGCAGAGAGCCCAATGAAGAAAGGAAAGACGAAACTTACCCGCCATGATGCTGAGCGCCTTTTCGAGGGTCTGCCTAATGGGAACGTGAAAGTATCGAGCCGGCCAGAGAACCCATTCGATGCAGGGGTGTTCGACGAGGTCGAGCGCGTCGACGACGAAGCCAAACTCTGGAAAGACAACCTCATTACTCTTCCGATGGCGATCGAGTTGCCTGCTGCCTACGAGTCGGTATCTCGCATGCGCGAGTCGATGGCGAGGGCATGGCGCGCGAAGTGGGTAAGGGAAGGTAAAAACGAGGTTGTCACTGAGTTTCCTGAAGGTTGGACAGCCGTTCGCCCGGAAAGCGGACCCATAGAGTTGCGAGATCCGTCCGGCGTGGTCCGCGCCTTATACGGGTGGGCCGAGGATGCTGAGCTCAGGATTCTGCCGCGGTATCTGGTTGAGTCACAGACGGACAGTTCAAGCGGACTGGGCAGCTTGCTCGTCCGTGATCGCGTGAACGGTCAAGTACTTGAGAGGTCGTCGATCTGGTCGGCTCAAACTGGTACCAACCATCCCGATTGGGCCAGGTTGTCAGAGTGGCTCAACTTACACTATCCACAACATCGCGACCCGCTTCGGTACTGGGAAGATTGCGAGGAAAATCTCCGACACTGAGCTATTTTTTGGGGGCTCTGTTCCCGCGTCTGCTGCACCCAGCGTGACGGGGGCGAAAGGAGGGCTCACGGCTTGATTGAGCTTTCGAGTTCGGCCACATTGTCGTGACTCGGCGTTGGCTTCGCGCGTATGCTATCGGCACCATGCCGGACTGGACACTAACGAAATCCGGCAATTGATTGTCAAGCTGATCCGAAAGGGCGCGATCCTGGATCGTTAACCACAGATGCGCACGCGGTTCGGCTTACACCCGCTGCCTCATCCAGCATGCAATGCTCATGCGGTCGCGCGTGGCGGGCAGCACCTCGTGTTCAAACTCCGCCGAGAGAAACAAGAGCAGCGTTCCGGCGCGCGGAAAGACGTCGTGATAAGACTGATCGGCAAGGTATAGCCGCAGTGCGCCGCCCTCGGCGTCCTGCCACGCTTCGTTGAGGTAGAACACAGCGGAAATCACGCGGCTGTCGCTGTTACGCAAGCAGTCGAGGTGGCGTGCGTATCCGGCACCCGGCGGATATACCGCGTAGTGTGATTCGCTATCGACCAGACCGAGAAACAGGTCGCGGTTGAGCGCGTTCCGTAGCGCGTCGATGCGATCGGCGAACGGCTGCTGCCGCGTGCTCAGCGCGTCGGGTTGGAACCAGTGCGTGCTATCGCCGCGCAAAAGTGTGGCAGCGCGATTGGCCCCCACACGGGCTGGTGTCAGCAGCTGCGCGTCGTGCATGGCCATGCATTCGGTCGATAAGGCCTGCGTCTGGCTCTGTGACAAAAAGTTCGACACGACACACCAGCCGTCGACGGCGAGCGCGCGTGTCGCGATGTCGAATTCGCTGGATCGGGAATTCGACGCGACATCGATTGCCTCGTCCGGCGCGGCGTCGCCGATCAGGCAATCAACCAGCAATTCGATTTCCGCTTCAATCAGGGGGTGTTCCAGAAATGCATCCGTTTTATTTGTTCTTCCGCTGGCGGCTCGATCGAGTACTCGCTCGGGTCTGCTACCAGCTGGTCAAAACCATCAAGCGTTGTCGGGGGCGCGTCGAACGCGGGCATTGACACACGCCGGACCCAGCAGGAAGAGCCGGGTCGAGGTGGTCGATCTGTTGGGACAACCGCGCAGTCTACACGAGTGGGACGAAGGCTGAACGAGCGACCACGAAAGACCCTGGATTACGAAACACCGGCGGAACGATTCGATCGAACTATTGCATCGACCGGTTGAATCCGCCGTTTTCGAAAGAGATGCTCAATGCACTGATCGTCTCATCGCAACAGGTTGACGCTAGCGGCCAAACTTCTTTAGCCAGCTCACCGGAAGCCCGTGCTTTCTGGGAATCTCCGCGTTTCGTTTCGAGGTTTGCCGCGGTCCGGTTCGACCGCGTCTGACATTCATACCTTTCAGGCGGCTGGTTGCGGCTTCAACCAACGTCGTTCGCACCTGCACGCGGGTCGCTTCGTCAAAGATAGAACTCGCGATCTCGTCGATCGCTAGTGCAATGAGCGCATCGCGCTTTTCCGGCTGTAGTTGCCGCCAGGGGCCCCACGGATCGATTGGAATCGGTCTTCCGCCAAGAACTAGCGAACCACCTGCGTCATCGGCCACACCCCCGAGAAGGCGCCCTACAAGTACCGGCAACGGAAAATGCCACCATGGCCAGCTCGTCGTGGGTGACAGCATGAAAGCCGTCAAAGTGCCGTTCAGCTTCCCCATCCCGATGATCTGTCCGCTAGCGTTGATATCGAACACAACCTCCAGATGCCATCCGGGATCCGAAATCAGCTTGTCCAGAAGCGTCGTCGTTCCGTTTTGATAGAGAAAAGCTCCAAAATGAAGGCCGTTGTTTAGCGACGGATCGTCAAACACGCAACTGCCGACCACATCACCACTGTTGTTGATTGCCGTTGCAGTACCCTCGGTTGCTCCAGCGGGCAGCGGGATAGGCTGAAAGACCGGCGTCGCCTGCCGTGTGTCGCACGTTCCCGGAACGGCCTTGTATGTGGGCGGCGTGCCGGCTGCTCCGCAGGCTACCCCGGCGTCGTTAATGCCGTACGCGCTTTCCATCGCATCCAGCATCTTTGTGGTGCCGCTCGCGACGCTATGTACCCCCGGCTTCCCGGAATCACTAAAGCCAACTGCTTCTCCCTGGTTGTTTATCACGGCAAGATTAAGCGCGGGAACAGTGGCAACGAGACGGTTTGCGGGCACGCTGAACAGGAAACCCTCTCCGTTAGTGCCGCCGCCGCAAACGAGCCCCTGATCGTTAACATCGGCCGCCCATGAAATCGGCCCGACCAGGTTCGAGAGGTCAGTCACATTCCCGGCGTCGACGATGATGGCGGACTCGGTTGCGTAGTTGTTCGTTGTCATGCTGCCCACAGCGATAAGGCCGTCGTTGATACCCCAGAGGGTCGTGTGATTCGGAGGCGCAAGGGTAGAGGTAAGCCAGCCGTTTAGCCATTGCGCGCCAACCGGCCGCGATTGCCCCTCGTCGTTCACAAATGTGGTTCCGGCTGCCTGACCATCATTACCCAATGAGTATGCTTCCGCGCTCACGGGGGCGTCAGGATCAGGTCCCAATATTGGCAACAAGGAATACATGGCGTCCTCCATCGCCCGAGAACCGGGCATCGTTCGCCTGTTTCAGGAAGGCACGGTGAAGTGCCGCAATGAAATGCATACTGAGACCGAATGTCCGCGGTGATGTCGCGACCGACGTTAGGCATCCGTGCGAGGCCGTTTCGGAGAAACAGCCCGACGAGGCGCAATCAACGGTTCTGCTCAAAGACGACGGGTGGGGTAACCGACTCATTTACATGGAGGCGGAATATATCCGGACGTGCGTAGTGCCCTACGACATCGAAGTCGTATTTTCCCCTTGCGAGGTCAGCGAGATCCAGTTCGTGAACAAGCAGGGCGTCTTCATCGAACACGGGCCCGGCAAGCACCTCTCCTAGTGGTCCCACTATGCAACTGCCGCCACGCATGAGAACGGTATCCGGATTGTTGCCCTGGACGGCAGCATAGTTGTCCGGCGCATCGCGGCGCCGTAAATGCTGACACGCAGAGAGCACAAAACAGCGGCCTTCCATCGCAATGTGCTGCATTGAAGCAACCCAGGTGGGCCGACTGTCCGCTGTCGGCGCGCAATAAATCTGTATTCGCTTCGCGTACATGGCCATGCGCAACAGCGGCATGTAGTTTTCCCAACAGATCACCGCACCCAGCCGACCGAAAGGCGTATCGAATACGGGAAGCGTCGACCCGTCGCCAAACCCCCAGATCAACCGCTCGGCCGCTGTGGGCATCAGCTTTCGATGTTTTCCCAGCAGTATTCCATCGGGCGCCAGGAAGATGACAGTACAGTAGAGCGTACCGCCGTCGCGCTCAATTACACCGACGATCAGGTATTGCCTCAGGTCGCCTGCGATCTGCGCGATTCGATTTGTCCACACGGATGGCACCTCGATGGCGCTGTCAAAGTACCGGCGATAGTCCTCTCTGCCTTCAGGCGTCCTCTCGCCGACGGGAGCGCCGAAATGCAGTCCCTTGGGATAGGCGGATACGAAGGCTTCCGGGAACACAATCAATTGCGAATCGAGTTTCGACGCCGCGACTACGTCCCGTTCGAGCTTGGCCAGCGTTCGTTCGACATCGAACATGGCCGATCCCGTTTGCATGACCGCTGCACGCAGAACTTGCTCCATTCTGACCTCCGGTTCAAAGGCGTTAGCTCACTTTATTAAAGGGCGAGAATTGGTGCGCGCATAGATTTTTTGGCCATCGTTCAGATCTCACATCGTTGAACGCCCGTCAGCCAGCCCGTCTCTACGCCCTTTTCAGCGGATGACAAAGGCAGGTGGATTGATTCGTCGAGTCGGGCAACCGCGCCGGAGGACCCAGACACGTCGGAATGTGGGCAGAGAAAAGTCGTGATCGTGATGTGGCGGCAATTTCAGTTTAGACGCGGCGGTACTCCCTGCTATATGCCATTCGCCATATGCACAGACGGCTCTGCACAGACGGCTCGCAGAAGCCTTTCGACGCTGGATTTGCCTGTGTAGTGGGGCACGCTTGTCTCATCCGCGCCCTTGAATACGGAAAAACAGACGGTGCCGTTCACGCCCGCTTCACGCGACCTTCATTTGAACTGGCGCTCTCGGCCATGTTCAGCCGGTCGCCCGCTCACTCGGCCAGACATTCAGAAGTCGCTTTCATGCTGAAAGCTGCCGCTCGCTTTGCTCCGTGACCCGGAAGAGGCTTGCCGTTGAACCTCCGACTATGGGTTGTGTGCGCTTCAGTCGACAACAGTTAGTCCAGGCGGCTTGGGGAGTATTCGCATCGCTGCTGCAGCGAGCGTCTTCGATGACCTGCATGAGTGCCTGGCAGGAGAACGGCTTGTGCAGATAGACATCGAAGGGCCGGGAAATGTCTCCCTGACTGACAGCGTCTCCCATCATTGAAACGAGGAAAGCCGCGGAGCGAATCGGCGTTTCCCTCAGCGGCCGTGCGACAGACTCATTGTCCTCAGGCTTCGATCGGATTCTAAGCCTCGAGGACATCGTACAAACACGGGATACGGAGGCGGACCGCATGTGTCGCGATCTAACCCACAGCGCCAGACGGAGAGTTGGATCCGACCCACCGGTCGCAGCGCGCATGTCTGTCTACCAATTCGCACTGGTCGCCATTAAAAATCCAATATTTTCAACTAGTTGTGTGATCGCTTACCGCGGTGCCACCGTTTGGCACGCACTTTGCCTTGATCCTCATCGAGGAGTATCTACACCCTCAAAACAAGCTCTGACATTCCTGACTGACTAATTTACCCTTGGAGAATCGAAATGAACGCGCTGGTAATCAAAGACCTCCCCGTAGCCGTTGAGATGGATCGTACTGCAATGACCGCCGTCAGCGGCGGCAGGTTGCCGCAGCAGATCGTGAACATCGTCCAGGCCGTTGCCGACTATGCAAATGACGCTCCTACCCAGCACAGTTTTACTGGCAGTGGGACTTCTGTGACGTACTAACAGAAACACGGTGATTTCGTAGTTCAAGGCCCCGCCAACGAGGGGCCTCTTCGAATTCGCTTCCGGTGACTTTATCTGCGCTGCCCCGATACCGACCGTTCCGCTTCAATTCGACGGGTTGTTGTGAGCGTGAGCATTCTTTCTGAGGGCATTACGACCGTTTTCTTGTTCACGATCGATGAGGTACCAGGCTTCCGGTTCCTCACCAGGCGTGCTCAACTTTTCTCCTCGCAAAACAATGGACTCCCACGCGGACCGCGGACGCGAAACACCATGACGACGCAGGTCCCAGCACCTTGTTGGCTTAAGCCGCCGTCGGCGTGGCGACCGGCCAGCGGCGGCTAAGTCGAATAGTTGTTCCCGAAAATGCCACTTGAACGTACGGACCGGTCAGTTTTCTGCCAGTGAGAGCGCGCACTGTGACTGGCCGTTGAAAGTCGGTCTGAGGCATTCACATAGGTGGGCCGAGTGTTTGACTCGGCCCTGCCACCACCGGTCATTCGACACTGACGCCTGAATCGCTGATAATCGGTAACTGCCCGCCGTTATATCCCTGAGTCTTGGTCGCAATCATGCTCAAACTCGCCTATCTGTTTCTCTCGATCACGCTCGCCACCCCGCTCTCGGCCCTAGCGTACGGTAGTGATAATCCAGACTACGATCAATGCATTCTGCATTCGTTAAGGGTTATTCGACGTCTGCCCTCATTCACATGGCTGTGAGTGTGCCGCGGCGCGTGTGGGCAGGCGTCGGATAAGCCTCGAGGGAGGAAACCGCGGGATGGTCCGAGACGCTCGGAATTTC
>NZ_VZQP01000065.1:0-37795 GCF_014397655.1 Paraburkholderia sp. UCT31 | reverse complement strand
GTCATGCCTGATGACCATAGCGAGTCGGTCCCACCCCTTCCCATCCCGAACAGGACCGTGAAACGACTCCACGCCGATGATAGTGCGGATTGCCCGTGTGAAAGTAGGTAATCGTCAGGCTCCCCCCAGTCAGAAACCCCACCCGCCGCGGTGGGGTTTCTGCGTTTACGCGGCCCAAATCAACAGCAACATGCTCGACCGAGCACGAACAATAAGCGTGCTCGGACGCCGTTGCCAGCCACTGCCAAAAGTAGCCTGTTGATCGACGCTTTTTTGCGCATACGACCTGCGCACAAACAAGCGTCTAGCTCGTCCCGAGCGCTGCTCGGTGGCGTTCCCGCGCTCAACGCTAGCCTCCCGCACGTATCTAAGGACACAAGGACTCTCTTACTATATCGGATAGTCTTATGCGTATCAGTAAGCCAAATCATTACGTGGAAAGGGCGGTTTCAAGGTCGAAGCGCAACGGCGGGTAGAGAACGACAATTACCTTGGCCGGTCGTGTTGCCTCACGAAGGAATGTTACCCGACGGATTGTTGTCGTTTCGGTTTCTTTCTTCTTTTCTTTCGGGGGTTTGCCGGGCGCGGAGCGCCCGGCCCCCGCCGACTTTCAAATTTTCCGCAGCTCACACTTCAGCGGGCGTCTCGGCGGACTTGTGCAGGCAGCCCAGGACCATTTCTTTCACGCGCTCGGCGCGGCATGCCTTGACCCGACGCTGTAGCGTTCGAAGCTGTGCCTTGCTCGCATATGCATCCGGAACCATCGTCGCCAACCGGTCCATCAATTCATTGGCTGACACAGTTGGTTCGGCGATCAGCCACCCTTCGATAACCGGCCACGCGTCGGCGAACGGATCCACCCGGGTTTTCCACCAGTGCTTTGCCTTGGGCTGCTTTCTGTGCGTCGGACGTGCTTCCCCTTCCTTCCATGCCGAAGAGAGGCTCGCGAGGAAGACGGCAACATCGGATTCGCTTGCTGGCGCTGCTTCAGCGCGCACACCGCGGGCCGCGAACTCGCTCAATGTCTGCTGAGCCGTTCGCATCTCCTGCAGCAGCCGCACAGGATCGAGACTGTTGAACTGCGCCTTCAGCTTTTCCTTGATAGCGGGTTCGACGCTGTCGTGTGCCAGAAGCCGATCGCACGGCGTCGCCGGCGCAAAGTAGACTTTGTGCACCCGCGCGCCGTCGCGCGTCTTGGACTTCAGCTTGAAGGAAGGCTGGAAGAAGTTAATGTACAGCCGCGATGACGCGTATAGCTGCGCCAGCGCGCTCCTCGCATCGGTGCCGCTCAGGCGGCCATAGCCGACCAGCCGTCGCACGACGGAGCCGTTCTTCTGTTCCACCCAGGCCTGATCGTTCTTCCTGTAGGCCCGCGAGCGGGTCTGCTCAAGGCCATGTTCCTTGCAGTAGTCGAAGACACTCTGGTTCATGAATGCGGTGTCGTTATCCGAGTCCACTCCAAGCATCGCGAATGGCAGATCGGCGGACACCTTGTCAAAGGCTTCAATAACCAGCATCTGGTTGCGTACCCGCATGGCCACACATTCTGTCCAGCCGCTGGCGATATCGGTCAGCGTCAGCGTGTGGACGAAGTCACCGTCGGTCTTCGGACCGCCGCAGTGTTCGACCATGTCGATCTCAAAGAAGCCCGGCGGCGGATCGCGCCAGTCGGCGAAGGTACGCACCGGGATGCTGCGCCGGATGGCCGAGCCCACACCCTTGCGGCGTTTGCGCTGCCCGTCGATCGCCAAACGTGCATTGGCCAGCATGCGATCGATGGTCGCCGTGCTGACATCAAGGAGTTTGGCCTTGATGACGGGATCCAGATCGAGATGGCCGTGCCGCTCCATGGCATCAACCAGCTTCGGGATCAACGCCTTCAGGCGCTTGCCGCAAACCCGGTCGGCCGCTTCCCACAACACCGTCAGTGCCTGGCGTACCGCCTCGTCGTACAGCCGGTTGCGCTCGCGCGCCCCCTTTACCGCGCCGGGCTGCTCCCGCAGCAGCCGGATGGCGTGCTTGCGGTGATACCCGGTCAGAGCCACGAACTCGTCGAGAATCCTGATCCGGTCACCAAACGCCGCGCCGCTATACCGCAATTGCAATGCTGCGACCAACTCCTTACGTGTCGTCATGCTGATTTGCCTTGTCACCTCGTGTCGCTCTCTCCGGACAATCCGGCGGGTAGCAAACTACGTGAGGCAACAGGTCAGCGCGAGTTGCATTTCTGATGAGTCAATGCGCCGGCCAAGATAGTTGTCCCTCGGGCGGCCATCGTAATTGACAATCTACATTTCGCTTGAGCACTTTCTTCAGCACCGTTCGACCATGCTCATTTACACCATGGACGGCAAAAACGTTCTTCGCCAGATCGATGCCAACTGTCGTAATCTTCATGATGGGCGCTCCCCTCGGTCAGGTGGTTGCTTCGACACATCCACTTTGGCACGTTGATGCCGCTTCGGGTGGGGCGTCCATCCCATTAGTCTTGACGCTAGCTCGTTCGACGGCAGCGACCACTTCTGCTTGTGCTGCGCGATGAGTTCGAGAACGGCCTGCAGTCGCAAGTTCGCCTGTGGCGCGCTGACCATGCGGACCGCCGGCTTCTCCCTGAATCCGTCGTGAAGCGCGACCTTCCACTGGGCGGCAGACAGTTCAAGCGACACTGCCAGGATGACGCCCTCAGCATGTGGTCCGGTAACGTGATTTGCGTCCATGATGCCCTCCGTTGAGCAAACCTTGGCACGGTCAATCTTACGACTCGGGCCTTGACGACTCTCACGCTACGTAGGATCTGATTGTTCGCCGGGTCGCTGCGCGCTGGCCAACGTGCGGCCGCAATCATGAGCCTCATCCGCTCAGCGCAACTCAACGGTCACGAACCCCACGCATATCTGAAAGACATCGGGACACGGCCGCCCACCCACAGGGCAAGCGACATCGCCGCATTGCTGCCACATAGCTGGCAACCTCTTACCGCTGTCGCCTGATTCACCGTCCGTCAACGTGGGTTCGCCAGCCGCTTACCGCACGCACGCAAGGTGCCGGATCATACGGAAGTTGGCCTGTCCCTGCCACGGAAACGCGGCCAGCACCAGCCGGATCGCCATATCGAAAGGCGTGCGTCGGCCGATTCCGAGTACCTCTAAACGGCTCGATGCCAGATGACAGTTGTGCGGGCGCGGCGTCGCGTCGGTGGGCGTGCGCTGGGGCGTCAGACGCGCGTCGAGTTGCAACGCTTCTGCCAGGCGCACGGCGATCTCGTACTTGTTCATCGGTTCGTCGCCCGACCATTGCACGATGCCAGAGACCGTTTCGCCGCGCGCGTGCCGCTCGAGCATCTGTCGGATCACGAAAGCGACATCGGGCGTGAACGTAGGATAGCGGATCGCCCAAGCGTCCATCCTGGCAGCCTGGGCCCCCGGCGCCGCCGCTGCTGCAATCGCCGGCACGAGGCTAGTCACGGCCGATTCCGACCAACTGACGATCGGACCATATAGCAGCGGCAGACGCAGCACGCATCCGCCCTCGGCCGTGTCGGTCAGCGCTCGCTCGCCTTCGAGCTTGCTCTGTCCGTACGCGTTCAGTGGCGCAGGTGTGCTGTCGTGACGATAGGGCGGGTGCGTGCCGTCGAACACATAGTCGGTCGAGATCGACAGTGTCCACGCGCCGTGTCGGTTCGCCGCCCCGGCGATCATTCGCACGGCATCGACGTTCAGCGCGCGAGCAAGCGCCGGGTCGCGCTCGCATACATCGGGACGGCGCTCCGCCGCGGCAATCACGACGGCATCCGGCGCTACGCGGTCGATGAAACGCTCGACCGCAAAGCTATCGCGAACATCCAACGCGACCATTCGCGGAGACGTTCGGCTATATGCGGTGGAGACGGTCTGCCAGCCGGTCTGGCGCGCGAGTTCGTCGTTGAGCGCGCGGCCGAGCAATCCGGAACCACCTATTACGGCAACCTTGAACATGCGCGGCACCCTCAGCGCACAGACGTGACCGTGTATCCGGCCTCGTCAATCGCGGCCTTCAGCGCATCGACGGGTTGCGCCGACTCCACGAGCACGCGGCCGGTCGCGAGATCCACCTGAACCTGCGCGGCGGCGTCGTGCTCGCGAATCGCGCTCGTGACAGCGGCAACGCAGTGCTGGCAGCTCATGCCTTCTACATGGAGTTCGATTGTCATTGCAAAGACCTCGGCGGAATCAGATTGCGGATAGTCGAATTATGCCTGCCGTACCTTGTTTGGGTAGCTGACCTTCCTACCATGGGAAGGTGTAGGATCGATTGGAGTTCAGCCGCAACCTTGAGGAAACAGTCATGAACATAGGCGAAGCGGCCCGCGTGTCCGGCGTTACGGCAAAAATGATCCGCTACTACGAAAGTGTCGGCCTATTGACTGCGAAGGCGCGCACGAGTGCCGGTTATCGCGTGTATGGCCCGCAGGAAGTGCATTCCTTGCGCTTTATTCGCCAGGCTCGCCGGCTCGGATTTCTGGTCGAGGATATCCGGCGGCTGCTTGCTCTATGGCACGACCGCTCGCGTGCAAGTGCCGAAGTAAAGCGGATCGCGCTCGAACATGTCGCCGAACTCGATCGCCGCATCGCCGAACTGACGGACATGCGCGACACTCTCGCGCATCTGGCCGATCATTGCCATGGTGATGACCGGCCAGATTGTCCGATTATCGAGCGACTGGCGGACACCGATCTTGTATCGGGACAAGGTTGCCGTCCGCTTTAGCGGCTAATCGAACTGCAACCCGGCCTGCCGATTCTTAAGGTCGAGCGATTCATGCACCGAAAGTGCGCATAAAACTTGCGGAAATGACGTCCACTTAAAGGACGCCTGGATGAATCCCAATAAAATCAGGAACTGCATTGCACCTTACCGGTGCACTATTCCAAAACGGAATGCACACCATGCGGGCATTTCACTGTTCAGGTTGCACCTTGAGGCTATAATGCGGGTTAACCCTTTTATGGGAAATCCCTGATGTCAAATCACCGGGGATTCGATCTGATCCTTGGAGAACATCATGTTTGCATTCATTCTTGAGAAGCTCAGCACCTGGTTCGAAACCGCGGAACGTAGCCGTCGTGAGGCATATCTCGCCTCGTCGTCGGATATCGTTCAGCTCGAACAGCGCATCCGTTCGCTCGAAACCAACGGCTATTCGCTGTAAGTTTCCGCTTTGAGTTTGACCTGGCGGCGCCTGCTTTTGCGCGGCCGTGCAGTTGCAGTACCAATGTCGAGCCCCGTCAAAGCGGGGCTTTGTCGTATCTGGACATCGAAATCCGCGTGTGCCTTCGACGTTTTTTCGAGTGAACGACGCAAGAAAGCTGCTGATGGCGAATATCGACTAGCTTCGTAACGCGGCCCGCGGTAATGTATGGCGTTTTTCGCGCAAGACGGCATTCATAACCAATCGGGCTGTCCATGTCCTCCGTCCGTTCGCTGCAAACTTTCCGAGCCGTGATGGCCGCGGCCGCCATCGCGACGCTCGCCGCCCTCTGCGCCGCCTCGGACGCATTCGCAGTGTCCGATAACGGGCGTCCCCCCGTGATCCTCGATACGCTTGGCGGCGTCAATAATGGCCAGAGCGGTACCGTACTGCTGAGCTCGCCGCCTGCGCCGGAGCCGATCGTCGCCGCGCCGCCGATCGCGGCACCGGTCGAGCTGCCTGCGGAATCGTCGCCGCCGTTCGTGGTCGCGCCGTATATCCAATTGCCGGCGGGTGGTGGCGTGCCGCCGCGGCCGATGCCTCGAGCGGTGCCCCTTCCGCAATAGGTACCGACGGCGCGAGAGATCGTCGGCGGTGCTTCTGCGGTCCCGTTTCTCCCCCATACGCCAGCTTGCCTCGCACCCGACCATCTCATTCGGGTTTGGGCGCATGGCGTCCGTGAAACCGTCCGACGACAATCGTTGCACGCCTCGTCGCCGTGAGCTTCGATCTCGGCAAGTGCGCCTGCGTCACTGCTTCGAACGGAACACACAACAAGGAGACGTCACCATGCTCAATCAATGGATGCAGCGTGCGACGCGCACCTGCGTGATGCTGCTCGCACTGGCTGCGTTGCCCGGCGCTGGGTTCGCGAAGGACACGCCGGAAATGCCGACACTGACGATGGCCGTCGGCGGCTTACCTGGCCTCTACTATCTGCCGGTCCTCGCCGCACAGCAGCTCGGCTACTTCAAGGACGAAGGCCTGAACGTCACGCTCGAAGATTTCGCGGGCGGCTCGAAAGCGCTCGAAGCGGTGGTGGGCGGCAGCGCCGAAGTCGGCGCGGGCGCGTTCGAGCACACGTTGTTCATGCAGGCGAAGGGTCAGCACTATCGCGCGTTCGTGTTGATGGGCCGCGCACCGCAGATCGTGATCGGCGTGGTGAAGTCGAAGGCCGATCAGATCAAGTCGCTCGCGGACTTCAAAGGCGCGAAGGTCGGCGTGAGCGCACCGGGTTCGTCGACGGATCTCGTGCTCACCGTTGCGTTGCGCAAGGCCGGCGTGCAGCGCAGCGACATTTCGGCGATCGGTGTCGGCAGCGGCGCGACGGTGCTGGCCGCGGTGGGCAGTGGGCAGATCGACGCGCTGTCCAATGTCGATCCAATGATGACCAAGCTCACGCGTAGCGGCGCCATCAAGGTGCTTGTCGATACGCGCACGGTGAAAGGCACGCAGGAGGTGTTCGGCGGCATGATGCCCGCGGCGACGCTTTACGCGGCCGAAAGCTTCATCCAGAAAAATCCGAAGACAACGCAGGCGCTGACCAACGCGATCGTGCGTGCGAATCATTGGCTGCAGACTGCGAGCGACGCGGATCTGCTGAAGATGGTGCCGCAAGCCTATCTATTGGGTGACCCGACGCTCTATCTCGACGCCTTTCACAACGTGCGCGATGCGTATTCGCCGGACGGACTGATGCCCGCTGATGGCCCGGCGACGTCGCTGCGCGCGTTGTCGTCGTTCGATAGCCGGCTCGATCCGAAGAAGATCGATCTGAGTGCTACCTATACGAACCAGTTCGCGAGCAAGGCGGCCGCGCAGTTCAAGTGAGCGTATGCGGAGAACGGGTTGCGCAAGACAGGTGACGGGGAACCGCGCGCGGCACGCTCACGCGCCGCTCATCACGTTCAATTGCCGCGATATTCGACCTTGAACGTCGCAGCCTTGTCCTCGCCGAGCGTTTTGACGAGCCATGGCATCTGATCCTTCAGCGTCCTGGCGAGCGTATACGGCGGATTCAGGATGAACATGCCGCTACCGAACAGCCCATAGCCGTCTTCCGGCGGATTGCTGACGGTCAGGCTGACGTGCAGCCAGTTGTCCTTCTGCAGCTGCTTCAGTTGATCGGGAAAGCGCTGCGACTCAGGGCGCTTGACCTGCGGATACCAGACCGCATACGTGCCGGTCGGAAACCGCTTCAGACTTTCCTCGACACAGCGCAGCGTGCGCCCGTAATCGCGCTTGTCTTCATACGACGGGTCGAGCAGGATCAGCGCGCGGCGCGGCGCGGGCGGCAACAGCGTGAGAATCCCGTCGAAGCCGTCGCCCGCATACAGCATTGCGCGTCGGCCCGCGTCGCGAAAATTGTGGCGCAGGACGTCGATTTCGGTGCTGTGCAATTCGAAGAGCCGCATACGATCCTGCGCGCGCAGCTGTCGCCACGCGAGATACGGCGAGCCCGGATAAAAATGCAACTGGCCATCGGCATTGAGCGCGCTGACTTCATCGACGTATTCGGCGAACAGCGGCGGGAGATCGTTGCGGCCCCACAGTTTCGCAATACCCGTCTCGAACTCGCCGGTCTTCGTCGCGTAGCCTTCCTTCAGCGAGTAAACGCCGGCGCCCGCGTGGGTGTCGATATACCAGTAGGCCTTGTCCTTCTGGCCAAGGTAGCGCAGGAGCTGCAACACGACGGCGTGTTTCAGAACGTCGGCGTGATTGCCGGCATGAAAGGCGTGGCGGTAGCTGAGCATGATGAGAGGACGCTGAGAGAGCGCAGGCTGGCCCGAAGGAGCCGGCGACGCGCGGTCGCGTATTGTACGCGACCGCGCGTGCCCGGTTAGCCACCCGGTGCATGGCGCTGCGCGCGCGATTACTCGTGCGCGTCGCCGATGATCTCCTCGATCCGCTGCTTTATCTCCGGTGTGATGCGCTTGGCCACCTCGGCGGACTGCATGTTTTCGCCGATCTGTTCGACCCGCGAGGCGCCCGTGATCACCGTGCTGACATTCGGATTCTTCAGAATCCACGCGATCGCGAGCTGACCGACCGTGCAGCCGAGCTCGTCGGCGACCGCGCCGAGCTGGCCGACCACGTTGTTCCGGGTCGGGTCCGTGAGCTGCTGACGCAGCCAGTCATAGCCCTGCAACTGCGCGCGACTGTCGGCTGGCACGCCGTCACGATATTTGCCGGTGAGCAGACCCGATGCGAGTGGGCTCCACGTGGTCAGGCCGAGGCCGATGTCCTCGTAGAGCCGTTTGTATTCCTGCTCGACGCGTTTGCGGTGAAACAGGTTGTATTGCGGCTGCTCCATGACCGGCTTGTGCAGATGATGCCGCTCGGCGATTTCATAGGCGGCGCGAATCTCGTCGGCGCTCCATTCCGAGGTGCCCCAGTACAGCGCCTTGCCGCGCGCGATCATGTCGCTCATTGCCCACACCGTTTCCTCGACCGGCGTGTTCGGGTCCGGACGATGACAGAACACGAGATCCACATAGTCGAGCTGCAGGCGCTTCAGCGACGCGTCGATCGCGTTCATCAGGTACTTGCGGTTCAGCGTGTGGTACTGGTTCGGCGCTTCGTTGAGTCCCCAGAAGAATTTCGTCGACACGACGTAGCTCACGCGCGGCCACGCGAGCTCCTTCAACGCATGGCCCATGATCTCCTCGGATTTGCCGCCCGCGTAGACTTCGGCGTTGTCGAAGAAATTGACGCCCGCGTCGCGCGCCGCGGCAAGCGATTCGCGCGCGGCGCGGTGATCCACCTGGTTGCCGTACGTGACCCATGAGCCGATGGACAACTCGCTCACTTGCAGGCCCGAGCGGCCCAGACGTCGATAATTCATGCATGTCTCCTGGTTGGTGATGCCACGGGAATGGAGCCCGGATTCAGCCCGAAAGCGTCCAGTTTAAAGAGATACGGTTCGATGTGCGTTTTACCTATGTCGTGTACAGGGTTCATGCACAATAGCAAAGTCGGCCGCCGCGCTGCATCCGCCGAACGGTCTATACCGTTTGGCCGACTTCTCGCCGCGCGCGGTCTCGTGGTCTCATTGCTCATCAACTGCATGGAGGTTCTGGATGTCGTCTCTGAACTCGAATCTGAACGGCAAAGTTGCCGTCGTCACTGGTGCCGCGAGCGGCATCGGCAAACAGATCGCGTTGACTCTGTCGGCCGCGGGTGCTGCGGTCGCGATCGCCGACCTGAACCAGGACGGCGCGAACGCCGTGGCTGAAGAAATCAGAAAGGGCGGCGGTAAGGCAATCGGCGTGGCAATGGACGTGACGAACGAAGATGCCGTCAACCAGGGGATCGACAAGGTCGCCGAGGAATTCGGTTCGATCGACATTCTCGTTTCCAACGCCGGCATCCAGATCGTCAATCCGATCGAAAACTATTCTTTTTCGGACTGGAAGAAGATGCAGGCCATTCACGTGGACGGCGCGTTCCTGACCACCAAGGCCGCGCTCAAGCACATGTACAAGGACAATCGCGGCGGCGTCGTGATTTACATGGGCTCGGTCCACTCGCATCTCGCCTCGCCGCTGAAGTCGGCGTACGTGACCGCGAAGCACGCTCTGCTGGGCCTGTCGCGCGTGCTTGCCAAGGAGGGCGCTGCGCATAACGTGCGTTCGCACGTCGTGTGTCCGGGCTTCGTGCGCACGCCGCTCGTCGACAAGCAGATTCCCGAGCAGGCGAAAGAATTCGGCATCAGCGAAGAGGAAGTGATCAAGCGCGTGATGCTGGGCGGTACCGTCGACGGTATCTTCACGACGGTCGAAGACGTCGCGCAGACCGTGCTGTTCCTGTCGACATTCCCGAGCGCGGCGCTGACCGGCCAGTCGTTCGTCGTGAGCCACGGCTGGTACATGCACTAAGGGGCGGCCCATGGCGCAACGCAATCTGAAGCGGGCGCGGGCGGGCGTGTCGGGCGACGGGGAGGGCGCGGGTCCGTCGGTCGCCCCCCGCCCGCGCCGGCATCTCCGGTTGCCCAACTACGAAACTGTCGCGCTGATGCTGCAAGGCGGCGGCGCGCTCGGCGCCTATCAGGCCGGCGTCTTTCAGGGACTTTACGAAGCCGGCATCGAACCGAACTGGATCGCGGGTATCTCGATCGGTGCACTGAATACGGCGATCATTGCGGGCAATCCACCGGAACGACGCGTCGAGCGTCTGCTGCAATTCTGGGAGACGATCTGCCAGCCGGCGTTCGGGGCGCCCTTGCCGGCTCCGATCGAGCACCTGCTGTTCAATTCGAGCGAAGCGGTGCGCAAGGCATTTACGGCAGCGCAGGCAATGAGCGCGATCGTCGAAGGGCAAAAGGGCTTTTTCGTGCCGCGTTTCCCGCCGCCGTTGCCCACGGTGTCCGGTCCGCCGCAATTGGCGAGCTACTACGACACCACGCCGCTGAAGGCCACGCTCGAGTCGCTGTGTGATTTCGACCGGATTAATTCCGGCGAAATACGCGTGTCGGTGGGCGCGGTGAATTGCGGCACGGGCAATTTCGCGTACTTCGACAATACCCACACCACGCTCAGGCCCGAGCATTTCATAGCGTCTGGCGCGTTGCCGCCGGGCTTCGCGGCCGTCGAGATCGACGGTCAGTTCTACTGGGACGGCGGCCTGATGTCGAATACCCCGCTCTACGAGATGCTCCAGTCCACGCCGCGTCGCGACACGCTCGCGTTTCAGGTCGACCTATGGAGTGCGATCGGGCCGGTGCCGGACAACCTCACCGACGTGCAGGGGCGCATGAAAGACATCCAGTATTCGAGCCGTACGCGTCTCGTGACCGACATGCTGCAGCGCTCGCAGCGTTTCCGCCACGTACTGCGCGAGGTGCTGGACCGTGTGCCAGAAGACCAACGCGACGATCCGTGGTGCAAGCTGGCCGAAGATCTGTCGTGTTCAAAGCGCTACAACGTGATTCACCTGATCTACCGGCACAAGGAATACGAAGGACACTACAAGGACTATCAATTCGGTCTGTCGACGATGCGCGAGCATTGGCGAAGCGGTCTCGAAGATATTCTCCGTTCTCTCGAGCAGCCCGACTGGCTCGATATGCCGGAAAACGATGCCGGGTTCGTCACGCACGATATTCATCGGGATTCGCGCTGATTCCTCGCGGAGAGCCCCGACGCTGCGCCAACCAAGGCCGAACCGTCAGAAAATAAAAAAACGGCGCCTTTTCAGAAAAGGGCGCCGTTTTTACAGGCGGTGGCAGCGGCGAACCTGCTGCACTTGCACGGCAAACCTCCGCGCTGTGAATCGCCTTACTTCAGCACGTGAGCAATCGCGGTGGCGACGACGTCGAGGTTGCGCGTATTGAGCGCAGCCACGCAGATGCGGCCCGTGCTGACCGCATAGATACCGAACTCTTCGCGCAGACGGTCCACTTGCGGTGCCGTCAGACCCGAGTACGAGAACATGCCGCGCTGTGCGTTCACGAAGCTGAAGTCACGATCAACGCCGCTTGCCTTCAGGCGCTCGACGAGACCATTGCGCATCGCGCGGATGCGCTCGCGCATTTCCCCCAGTTCGCTTTCCCACGTCGCGCGCAGTTCCGGCGATGCGAGCACGGCCGCGACTACCGAGCCGCCGTGCGTCGGCGGGTTCGAGTAGTTGGTGCGGATCACGCGTTTCAGTTGCGACAGCACGCGCGCCGCTTCTTCCTTGCTCGCGGTGATGATCGACAGTGCGCCGACGCGCTCGCCGTACAGCGAGAACGACTTCGAGAACGACGAAGACACGAACACGTTCAGTTCCTGCGCCGCGAACAGACGCACGGCTGCCGCGTCCGCTTCGATGTTGTCGCCGAAGCCCTGGTAGGCGATATCGAGGAACGGCACGAGGTTGCGCGCCTTGACGACCTCGACGACCTGCTTCCACTGCTCGACGCTGAGGTCGACGCCGGTCGGGTTATGGCAGCACGCGTGCAGCACGACGATCGTGCCCGCCTCATAGCTGTTCAGCGCGCTCAACATGCCGTCGAAGTTCACGCCGTGCGTCTGCGCGTCATAGTACGGATACGATTCGACGACGAAGCCCGCGCCTTCGAACAGCGCGCGGTGATTTTCCCAGCTCGGATCGCTGATCGCGACCTTGCTATTCGGATTCACGCGCTTCAGGAAGTCCGCGCCGATCTTCAGCGCGCCCGTGCCGCCCAGCGCCTGCGCCGTGACGACGCGGCCGGCCGCGATCAGCGGCGAGTCGTTGCCGAGCAGCAGCTTTTGCACTGCGGCATCGTAAGCGGCGATACCTTCGATCGGCAGATAGCCACGCGGCAGCGCGGCTTCGACGCGGGCCATTTCCGCCTCGCGCACGGCGCGCAGCAGCGGAATCTTGCCTTCTTCATTGAAGTACACGCCAACGCCGAGGTTGACCTTGGTGGCGCGCGTATCGGCGTTGAAAGCTTCGTTCAGGCCCAGAATCGGGTCGCGGGGAGCAAGTTCGACGGCGGAGAACAGAGACATGATGGGTGGGCAGCAGTAGTGAAAAGAGGGCGGCTTCGCGCGCGAGCGGCCTCATCTGGGGCGTCTGCGGCGTTTCGCGGGTGGGCGTGAGTTCGACGAAACGCGAAAATCGGGGACGCCCTATGGACAGCGGCGAGCGAGCGCAACTTCGCATTGTAACGAATCCGGGCGCTTTTTTCGGACGACCAGACGGGCAAAAGGCGATTATTTGCTTGAAAAACAGGCACTGGAGAGCCATGTGGCAGTAAGGAATTCGAGCGGGCGTGGCGATGTCGACGGCGCGAACGGGCCGAGGTGCGCTGTCCATCGGCGCTGACTGCGCCACGATGACGCGTGGCGTGGAGGACAGAGCCCGGCATGGGAGTTCGCGGTAAACCCCGTCAGGGCGCGCAAGTCCGCAAAGGGCCATAACACACCGGCGCCCAGGTCCGCCCTACGTAAGCCCGCTCGATCTTCGCTTTCCGCAACCCGTTAGAATGATTCTTTGCCCAAGGCCCGGTGCCGCCCCTCATGTCCGAACACCATCTGACTGAAGCCGACGATACGCTCGACGAATCAAAATTCATCACGTTCGAAGGTTCACCGTTCAAGCTCTACCAGCCGTATCCGCCCGCCGGCGACCAGCCCACGGCCATCGACACGCTCGTCGAAGGCGTCGGCGACGGTCTCGCGTTCCAGACGCTGCTCGGCGTGACCGGCTCCGGCAAGACTTTCACGATGGCCAACACGATCGCGCGGCTCGGCCGCCCGGCGATCGTGTTCGCGCCGAACAAGACGCTCGCCGCGCAGCTGTATTCGGAGTTCCGCGAGTTCTTTCCGCGCAACGCGGTCGAGTACTTCGTTTCGTACTACGACTACTACCAGCCGGAAGCGTATGTGCCGCAGCGCGATCTGTTCATCGAGAAAGACTCGTCGATCAACGAGCATATCGAGCAGATGCGGCTGTCGGCGACCAAGAGCCTGATGGAGCGGCGCGACGTGGTGATCGTCGCGACGGTGTCGGCGATTTACGGTATCGGCAATCCGTCCGAATACCACCAGATGATCCTGACGCTGCGCACCGGCGACCGGCTCGGCCAGCGCGACGTCATCGCGCGGTTGATCGCGATGCAGTACAGCCGCAACGAAGCCGACTTCCAGCGCGGCTCGTTCCGCGTGCGCGGCGACACGATCGATATCTTCCCGGCCGAGCACGCCGAGATGGCGGTGCGCGTCGAGCTGTTCGACGACGAGGTCGAGACGCTGCAGCTATTCGATCCGTTGACCGGCCGCGTGCGGCAGAAAATTTCGCGCTTTACCGTCTATCCGTCGTCGCACTACGTGACGCCGCGCGATACCGTGCTGCGCGCCGTCGAAACGATCAAGGCCGAGCTGCGCGAGCGCCTCGAATTCTTCTATAGCCAAGGCAAGCTCGTCGAGGCGCAGCGCCTCGAGCAGCGCACCCGCTTTGACCTCGAAATGCTGCAGGAGCTCGGTTTCTGCAAGGGCATCGAGAACTATTCGCGGCACTTCTCGGGCGCGGCGCCGGGCGAGCCGCCGCCGACGCTCGTCGATTACCTGCCGCCCGACGCGATCATGATGCTCGACGAATCGCACGTGCTGATTGGCCAGCTGAACGGCATGTACAACGGCGACCGCGCGCGCAAGGAAAACCTCGTCGACTACGGCTTCCGGCTGCCGTCGGCGCTCGACAACCGGCCGCTCAAGTTCAACGAGTTCGAGCGCAAGATGCGCCAGGTCGTGTTCGTGTCGGCGACGCCCGCCGATTACGAGAAGAGGACCGCGGGGCAGGTCGCCGAACAGCTTGTGCGTCCGACCGGCCTCGTCGACCCTGAAATCGAGGTGCGGCCGGCGCGCAGCCAGGTCGACGACGTGCTTGGCGAGATCAACGAGCGCGTCAAGGCCGGCGACCGCGTGCTGGTCACGACGCTGACCAAGCGGATGGCCGAGCAGCTCACCGAGTTCCTGGCCGACCACGGCATCAAGGTGCGCTATCTGCACAGCGACATCGACACGGTCGAGCGCGTCGAGATCATCCGCGATCTGCGTCTCGGCGCGTTCGACGTGCTGGTCGGGATCAACCTGCTGCGCGAGGGGCTCGATATTCCCGAGGTGTCGCTCGTCGCGATTCTCGACGCGGACAAGGAAGGCTTCCTGCGCGCCGAGCGTTCGCTGATCCAGACCATCGGCCGGGCGGCGCGTAACGTGAACGGCAAGGCGATTCTGTACGGAGACAACATCACGGACTCGATGCGTCGCGCGATCGACGAAACCGAGCGGCGTCGCGCCAAGCAGATCGCGTTCAACGCCGCGCACGGCATCACGCCGCGTGGTGTCGTGAAGCGGATTCGCGACATCATCGATGGCGTGTACAACGTCGACGAAGCGCGCGCCGAGTTGAAGGAGCAGCAGACTCGCGCGAAGTTCGAGGACATGTCCGAGAAGCAACTCGCCAAGGAGATCAAGCGCCTCGAAAAGCAGATGATGGAGCACGCGAAGAATCTCGAATTCGAGAAGGCCGCGCAGACCCGCGACCAGCTAGCGCTGCTGCGTCAGCGCGTGTTCGGCGCGAACGTCGGCGACCACGTGTCGGGCGTCGAATAGCTAGCGTCCCTCCACCGCTTTGTCCACCACGAAAGGGCGCGGTTACTTGCCGCGCCTGTTCACATCGGCCGGCGCTTTAGGTCCCGCTGCAGCCGTCGGCGCGGCCAACCTGGCCGTGACGAATTCCGTCCCTGTTTCCCCGCCGCACGAAGGTTTCTTAAGCGAGCCTTAAGACCCTGCTGACATCAGGCAGAGCGTGCTGACAGGTTTGTTCTCGTCAACGATCGATGATAAACTCGCCCCAATATTGAGAATGGTTCGCATTTAAGTTTACATCTGACTTGCGGCCGCAGTGTTTCAATGAAATCGATTCCAGTCTGATAGAAACAAGGAGCTTCAATGCGGATTTCTTCCTTTGTGCGCGGTGGCGCGGCAGCGGTAGCTGCTGTCGCGGCGCTGTCGGCCTCGGCCGCCGAATATCCGATCGGCAAACAGCAGATCCAGGGCGGCATGGAAATCGGCGCGGTCTACCTGCAGCCGGTCACGATGGAACCTGAAGGCATGATGCGCAAGGCGTCGGATTCGGACATTCACCTCGAGTCCGACATCCACGCGGTCAAGAACAATTCGACCGGTTTCGCCGAAGGCGACTGGATGCCGTATCTGCAGGTGCACTACGAACTGACGAAGGCCGGCTCGAACCAGCCGTTGAAGGGCGACCTGATGCCGATGGTCGCGAACGATGGTCCGCACTACGGCGACAACGTCAAGCTGCAAGGCCCGGGCAAGTATCACCTGAAGCTGATCGTCGAACCGCCGATGCAAATGGGCCACATGGCGTTCGGCCGTCACGTCGACAAGGAAACCGGCGTGGGTCCGTGGTTCAAGCCAATCACGCTCGAATACGACTTCACCTTCGCTGGCATCGGCAAGAAGGGCGGTTACTGATCGGCGCGCGGCGCCAACGCGGTCGCTCAACATATCAGTGAATGCAGCAGACGGCGCGCGGACAGTCGGAGTCATATCTGGCGTTGGCGCGACGCGTTTTCCGGAAAGGGCAATGAGAATCAACCGAAAGATCGCGATGCTTGCCGCCACGTTTTGCCTGGCGGCCACGGCTCATGCAGCCGACCTGCCGACCTTCAAGCTCGAAATGAACGACGGCAAACTGAACCCGGCCCGCATCGAAGTGCCGGCAGGCCAGCGTATCAAGATCGAAGTGCGCAACACCGGCAAGGGCGCGGCCGAATTCGAAAGCGTGCAGTTGCGTAAAGAGAAGGTTCTGGCGCCGGGCGCCGATTCGTTCGTCGTGATCGCTCCGCTGGAGCCGGGCGAATACAAGTTTTTCGACGACTTTCACCAGCAGGCGCGGGGCGTGATCGTCGCGAAGTAAGCAGTGGTCTCGATCGAATGCGAACGCGAACTCGCCACGGCAAGCGGGCGCTGTCGGTCGCGCGAGGCAACGGAAGCGGGCAGTAGAAGGATCGAAGGGAGAGCTTGAATGGGTCAGATTCTGTTCATCGTGTGGCGGGAGAGCGTCGAGGCGCTGCTGGTCGTCGGCATCCTGTACGCGTGGTTGAAAAACGGCGACGACGACGCCCGTCGCGGCTTGCCGTACCTGTGGGGCGGCGTGGCGGCCGGCGTGATCGCGGCGGTGGCGCTCGGCGCGGCGCTGGTCGGCTTCACCGAGGTGCTCTCCGGTGACGCGCAGGATTACTTCCAGACCGCGATGGTGCTCATCGCCTGCGTGCTGATCGTGCAGATGGTGCTGTGGATGAAGCAGCACGGCCGCACGCTGAAGCGCGACATGGAACAGTCGCTGCAAAAGAGCCAGCGCGATTCGAACTGGTGGGGCGTGGCGCTGCTGGTCGCACTGGCGATCGCGCGCGAAGGCAGCGAAACCGTGATCTTCCTGTACGGCCTCGGCTTTGGCCAGTCGGGTCATGTCGACGGCAGTCAGATGCTCGCTGTCGTGATCGGTCTCGCGCTTGCGTTCCTGACCTTCTACGTGTTGCAGCTCGGCGGCAAGATCATCTCGTGGCGGCTCTTTTTTCGCGTCACCGAAATCATGCTGCTGTTCCTCGGCGCGGGGCTGTTCCAGACCGGCGTCGACAAGCTGATCGACAAGGAAATCCTGCCGACGCTCGTCGACCAGCTGTGGAATTCGTCGGCGATTCTCGATGATTCGAGCACCTTCGGTTCGCTCGTCGCGACGCTGACCGGCTACCGCGCGCATCCGGCGCTGATGAATCTGCTCGCCTATGCCGTGTATTGGGCGGTCGTTTATCTGCTCGTGCGCCGCGCCAGTCGCAAGCCCGCGCAGCAGACGGTAGGGCGCGCGGCATGAGCGCCGTGATGGCTTCCCGGCCGGGCCGCCTCGCGGCGGCCGGCCAGTGGATGCAGCGCCACGGCGCGGTGATTCGCGGCATCCAGTGGGTCGTGGTCGCGGTGTATGCGTTCCTGATCGTCGTGCCCGCGCTGATGCCGCTGCCGGACGACACCGCGCATCTGTGGAACAACCTGACGCTCGCCGCGCAGTTCGTGTTCTGGGGCATCTGGTGGCCGTTCGTGTTGCTGTCGATGGTGATGCTCGGCCGCGTCTGGTGCGGCGTGCTGTGTCCGGAGGGCGCGCTCGCCGAATTCGCGAGCAAATTCGGCCGCGGCCGCGCGATTCCGCATTGGATGCGCTGGGGCGGCTGGCCGTTCGTCGCGTTCGGCATCACGACGATCTACGGGCAGATGGTGAGCGTCTACCAGTATCCGAAAGCGGTGTTGCTGGTGCTCGGCGGCTCGACCTTCGCGGCAATCGTGATCGGTCTGCTATACGGACGCGAGAAGCGCGTCTGGTGCAAATACCTGTGCCCCGTCAACGGGGTTTTTTCGCTTCTGTCACGGCTCGCGCCGTTTCACTACAAGGTCGACGAAGACGCGTGGCGCCGCTCGTACACGAACGGCGAGCATGGGCATCGCGTGATTCCGATCAACTGCGCGCCGCTCGTGCCGTTGCGCAACATGAAGGGTGCGGCGGACTGCCATATGTGCGGCCGTTGCAGCGGACACCGCGATGCGATCGCGCTGACGTGGCGCAAGCCGTCGACCGAAATCGTGCAGTTGGGCGACAAGAAGGCGAACCCGTGGGACACCGCGCTGATCCTGTACGGCCTGCTCGGCATCGCGATCGGCGCGTTCCACTGGACCGCGTCGCGCTGGTTCATCGACCTGAAGATGTTCGCCGCGACGTGGCTCGTCGATCGCGACATCACGTGGCCGCTCGACACCAACGCGCCGTGGTTCCTGTTCACGCATTACCCCGACCAGAACGACGTGTTCTCGTGGCTCGACGGCTCGCTGCTGATCGGCTACATCCTGTCGACGGCGCTTGTCTACGGCACCGTGCTGCTGCTGTTGCTGACGGGCGCGACGCGCATGCTCGGGCGCTTCGACGCAACGCGTCTGCATCACTTGACGCAGGGGCTGATTCCGATCGCGGGCGCGGGCGTATTCCTTGGTTTGTCGGCGACGACGCTGTCGTTGCTGCGCGCCGAGCACGTGTCGCTGTGGTGGGCGTCGGGTCTGCGCATCGCAATTCTCGTGATTGCGAGCGCGTGGAGCGCATGGCTCGCGTGGCTCGTCACGCGCCGCTACAGCGAGCGCTTCGTGCAACGCGCGCTGGCGATGTTGTGGTTCGTCGCGGCGCTGGCGGTCGTCAATAGCGCGTGGTGGCTGATGTTCTGGGGCTGGGCCTCGAAGTAAGTCTTTAGCCCGTGTCCGGTGCGAACGCAGGCGCAGGCGCAAACGAAAAGCCGTGGGATGGTGACACCCCACGGCTTTATCATTTTCAGCGATGTACGCCGTTGCGCGCATCGGCTTTCGAGCGAGAACCAAAAAAGCGGCCTGGCTTGCTGCGACGGCTGGCTTGGTGTCTGCACGAAGGGGTCTAGTTCTCGCGTGCAAACCGTCGTGGCTGGCTAATGCCTAACACCTCTCTGGGAGGTGGTCCCCACAATACCCGGTACTTACCTCGTGTCTTGCTACTTCGTCAGGATCAGCTTGCCGAGGCGCGTCGCACGCAGTTGATACGTGTCGCCGTTGTGCACGATGCTGATGTGACTATGGCCTTGCAGCAGCGCGTCGCTGCGCACGACCCGTTCCGACGTCTCGCTCTGGCCGGCGGTGCGTTGCGCGCCGGGTTTCGCCGCGGGCGCGGCCGTCGTCGACGATTGCGGGCGGCTGGTTAGCGCGGCCGCCGAGCGGCGCAGGCTGAGCGTGGAGGAGCGAGTCATATCGGTCATTCGTTTTAGCTTGTTCGTCGATTCGATGTGATCATTCTAAATGATAACCATTCCTATTTGCAAGATCGATAAATTGATCGGGTCCGAGTTTTGATAGCTGAATGAAAGTGCGTCTAGATGGCGATTCTGGAAGCCATTCTGACATGGCCCCGCGAAAGCGCGGGCAGGGCGCCCGCGCGGTATGTCAGTGCAACGGTCCCGGTTCCTGCCCGGCCGCGACGTACTGGCGGATCAGCCGCACCGTATCGATATCGTTCTCGCGATACGCGGACTTGACGATCTCCTGCGTCTGCACGGCGTCCTGGTCGGTCGAGACGGGCAGCGTGGTCGCGTACTCGAAGCGTAGGAACAACTGCAACTCATCGGGCTGCTCGATCGTCATCGTCAGGGAGCCGCCGACGTGCTCGGCGGTCGGCAGGATGTCGTAGCGCACGCTTTCGGTTTCCTGCAGTGTGACGCGATCGCGCACAGTGGCGTGGCCGTAGTGCAACTCACGCTCGAGCACATTGCCGTCGCGCGACAGGATCGTGCAGCTGTCGAGACCCATCACGAACAGTTGCGGCTGCTCGGCGCGCAGCACGAGCCCTTCCCACAGCTGCTCGCGGGTCATCGATTCGACGAAGGGATTCAACGGATCGTTGATCTGAATAAGGTGTTCGAAATTCAAGACGACTGCGTCCTATGAAAATATTGCAATACCCGTGACCCGAACGGACGGCGTCCGACCGTCCTATGCGCGTTTGCTGCGACTGTTAAGCGACCGCGAGCGCGGAGCGGATCGAGATCGTGTGCGTGAGGATCTTGTGCACCGGGCACGCATTGGCAATTTGCAAAAGCCGTTCCCGCTGCTCGCCGGAGAGTTCGCCATCGAGCATGATCTGACGGTCGATCGTCGAGCCTGCGTCGCCGGTTTCCATCGACAGTTTCACGCGTACGCCCGCGAGCGGCCAGCCTTTGCGCTGCGCGTACATCTTTAGCGTGATCGACGTACAAGCGCCGAGGCTCGACAGCAGCAGCGAGACCGGCGTCGGGCCGCGGTCGCCGCCGCCTAGCGATTCGGGTTCGTCGGCAAGCCACGTGTGCTTGCCGTCGTCGAACACGACCTGGAAATTCGTCGAACCGATGTGGGCGGTGACGGTGGGCTCTGCCATACGCGCTCCTCTGATAGGGATCTAATAGCGTCGCGCGCCGCGGACTGTCGAAATCAACGCGGGCTGCGCGACATGAGCCGTTATTGTGAACGAATTTACCGGCGTTCGCGGCCCGTGGCGGATGATTTGGCGGCGCGCGCGTGGCTGGTGGCAAGCTTCGCCTCGCGCCGACAGGCGTGACAAACGCGCGGCACGCGCTCGCCTGTCAGTGCGTGATCGTGCCCATCCGCCCGGCCTGATAGTCGATCACCGCCTGACGGATCTCGTCTTCGGTATTCATCACGAACGGGCCATAGCGCACCACCGGTTCCTTCAGCGGCACGCCGCCGATCAGCAGCACTTCGAGTGGTTCGTCGCCGGCCGTGATGGTCACCGCGTCGCCGTCGTTGGCGAACACCACCATCGTGCGCGCGTCGATGTCCGCGCGCGCGTCGCCTTCGCCATACACGCCCTTGCCGGACAGCCCATACGCGAACACGCGATAGTCGGCCGGTACCGGCTGGCGGATCGTCGCGCCCGGCTGCAACGAGAAATGCTGATACAGGATCGGCGTGTGCGTTTCGATCGCGGCCTTGACGCCGAGCGCTTCGCCCGCGATGACCTTCACGCGCACCTGACCGTCTTCGGACGTCGCGGCCGGAATCCGTGTCGACGGAATTTCCTGGTAGCGCGGCGCGATCATCTTGTCGCGACGCGGCAGGTTCACCCATAGCTGCAGGCCGTGCACGCGACCGCCGGTGCGCGTGAATTCCGGGTCCGGCATTTCGCTATGCACGACGCCCGCGCCCGCGGTCATCCATTGCACGTCACCGGCGTGCAGCGTGCCGGAATGGCCCGCCGAATCCTTGTGGCCGAACTGGCCCTCGAGCACATAGGTGACCGTCTCGAAGCCGCGATGCGGATGATCGGGCGCGCCAATGGCCTCGCCTGGCGCATAGTCGACCGGCCCCATTTCGTCGAGCAGCAGGAACGGATCGAAGTCCATCAGCAGACGCGTCGGAAACGGTCGATGAACGATGAATCCGCCGCCCTCCACTGTGCGAACCGACGGGAACGTGCGTTCGATCGTGCGTGACGTAGTCATCAATATCACCTCGAAAAATGGGGAATAGCGCGATTTCTGAAACATGGGGCTATTATAGGGACCGTTTTTGGCGGTGCCAGCCGTCCCTCAGCAATGGATTGTTCTATTCATGGAACGATGAGATGAAGATCGATTCACACAATCTGAACGACCTCATGTACTTTTCGCAGGTCGTCGAACATGGCGGATTTTCGGCCGCCGAGCGGATGCTGGGCATCTCGAAGTCGCGCCTGTCGCGTCGGCTCACGGAGCTGGAGGCGTCGCTCGGCGTGCGCCTGTTGCAGCGTTCCACTCGCAAGCTCGCACTGACCGAAGCGGGGCAGCTGTTCTACCAGCACTGTCAGGCGATGCTCAGCGAAGCGCAGGCGGCGGTCAATGTCGTGCAGCAGTTGCGCTCGTCGCCGCGCGGCACGGTGCGCGTCAGCGTGCCGGTTACGATCTCGCAGACGATTCTGTCGACGATCCTGCCGGAATTCATGCACCGCTTTCCGGAGGTGCGCGTCGTGATGCGCGTGACGAATCGCGTGGTCGATCTGTTCGAGGATTCGATCGACGTCGCACTGCGCGTGCGTTCGGATCCGCCGGAAAACGCGAACATCGTCGTGCGGCCGCTGTGGCGCACCGAGCAGATGCTGGTCGGCGCGCCGAGCCTGCTGCAGCAGAATGCGCCGCCGCTGACGCCGGGCGACCTGAACCGCTTCGAAACACTCGACGTGCCGACGAGCGACGGCCGCCACGTGTACAACCTGATCTCGCCCGACGGCACGCGCCATGCTCACGAACACGAGCCGCGCCTCGTGACCGCCGACCTGATGACGATTCGCGAGGCGGCGCTCGCCGGCGTCGGCATCGCCGCATTGCCGGAGATGATGTATGGAGCCGCGTTGAGAGCGGGGCAACTGTCGCCCGTGATGCCGGGCTGGAGTTTTCCGACGCCGCAGTTGTACGCGGTGTTCGTGTCGCGTCAGGGGATGGTGCCGGCCGTGCGCGCGTTTGTCGATTATCTGGTCGAGATGCTCGATCCGGATGAGGGCAAGCACATCATCGGCGAGTGTCCTGAGCGCGCCGAAAAAGCGGCGGCGCAGGGATCGGTGGCGAGGGCGTCCTCCGCTGGGTCGGCGGCGGTTTCATGAGGCTCTGTGGCAACTTGAGGGGGCACGGTGCGCCGCGGGCCGCTAGCGCGCTTCGGAAATCGCTTTTAGCATTTAAGCGCGGCCTGTCATGATTACTTTCAATGGTCGTTTGCTTGAATGCGCGCGCACACAGGCATATAGTGAAATCCCTTTCGCTAAGGAGTGTCCTATGCGAAAACTCATGGCCGCTATCATAGCGGGCCTGATAGGGCTGACCGCGTTGTCCGTGTCGACCACGGCCCTCGCATGCGGTGATAAAAGCTATCAGTCTTCGGCCGATGGCAAATGATCCCGCCGCCCGAAGGCGCCGAGTGCGCACAAAAAAAGGCCTTCATCCGACGATGAAGGCCTTTTACTTTTTGGCCCTGTTTAAAGGGGTGTTCCCGTGGACGAGCGCGCTGCTCCGCTTGCCACGTTACCGCTTACTTCGCTTTGGGCTGCGTGACGAAACCGATCTTCGTCAGTCCGCCAGCCTGCGCGGCGGACATCACCTGCGCGACCTTCTCGTACGGCACCTTGCGGTCCGCATCGAGATGCAACTCCGGCTGCGGGCTCGCCTGCGCGGCCGCGGCGATCTTCGCGGCGAGCGCCGCATCGTCGACCTTGGTGCTGTCCCACAGCACATTGCCGTCCGCGTCGATCGACACCGTCACCTGCGCGGGCTTCGTATCTTCCCTCTGACTGCTCGCGTGCGGCAGATCGATCTTGACCGCGTGACGGATCACTGGAATCGTCACCATGAAGACGATCAGCAGAACCAGCATCACGTCGACGAGCGGCGTCATGTTGATCTCGTTCATCAGGCCGTCGTCATCGTCTCCGGCGAAAGGGCTCATTGCCATTGGGATGCCTCGTCGATCAGTTGGCGCGGGTTGCGAGACGCAGGCCGTCGCCGCGCCTGGTCGACGACAAACGGGCACCGGTCACGAAGAACGCATGCAGGCCGTGAGCGAAGCGGCTCAGCTTCGCGACGATCGCCTTGTTGGCTCGCGTCAGCGCGTTATAGCCGAGCACGGCCGGAATCGCGACGAACAGACCAAACGCGGTCATGATCAGCGCTTCGCCGACCGGGCCGGCGACCTGGTCGATCGACGACTGGCCGCTCGCGCCGATCGCG
Source organism: Paraburkholderia sp. UCT31 (assembly GCF_014397655.1). Lineage (NCBI taxonomy): Bacteria > Pseudomonadati > Pseudomonadota > Betaproteobacteria > Burkholderiales > Burkholderiaceae > Paraburkholderia > Paraburkholderia sp. UCT31. The sequence goes on along the minus strand of NZ_VZQP01000065.1, from coordinate 13,772 downwards.
AGCAGCGCGTGATAGATGCCCCAGACGGTGCCGAACAGGCCGACGAACGGCGCGGTGCTGCCGATCGACGCAAGAATCGCGAGACCGCTCTGCATGCGCGCGACGCTTTCGTCCATCGTGTCTTTCAGGCAGCGCGTGACCCAGTCCGATACGTCCATGCGGTCGTGCAGATGCGGCTGCGTCTGGTGATGATGGTCGGCCGCTTCCTGGCCCGACAGCGCGAGCGCGAGGAACGGGTTGTCATGCGGCGTCGAGGCGCCGCCGCCGAGCTTCTTCACGCCGTCGGCGAGGTCGTCCGAATGCCAGAACGCCTGCTCGGCGTTCTTCGTCAGGCGCTTCAGGCGCATCACGTTCCAGCCTTTGACGACGATCACGCTCCACGACATCACCGACATGATCAATAACGCCAGCGCGATACCGCGCGTCACGAAATCCCCTTGCGCCCACACGTGTGCCAATCCGTAGTTTTGCATTGCAATTCCTTGTTTTTGAAACTTGCTTCAGTCGGTCAGATTGAAGTTGAAAGGCTGGGTGTACGCGGCCCTGACGGGCTCGCCGTTCTCGAGATACGGTTTGCAGGCGCTCGCGCGTACGGCGGCCACGGCCGCGTCGTCGAGACGGCTAAAGCCGCTGCTTTTCTTCAACTCGATGTTCTCGAGCTTGCCGCTCAGACCGACGACGAAGTGCACGTACGCGGTGCCGGATTCGCCGCGGCGCCGCGATAGAGCCGGGTATTCGGGCTGGCTGATATTGCAATCGAGGTGCGACACGTTTTTCGGCGCGCTGATTTCCATCGTCGGCTTGCCGATCGCGGGCGCTGCCGCGGTGGGGGGTGTCGCCGGCGCGGCGGGCGCGGGCGGCGTCGGATCGGGCGCCGCGACCGGCGTCGGCGATGGCGCAGCGGCCTGTGGCAACGGAGTTGGCGTCGGCTTGGGCGTCGGAGTCGGCTTCGGCTGGGCCTTCGGCCTCGTATGGACGGGCGGTGTTGGCCGGGCCGGCGGCGGAGCGATCGATTGCAACGCGACCGGCGCGGCGAGCGGCGCGGGCGGCAGCAGTTCGGCGGTCATCACGTGCGATTCGAGCGCGACCGGTACAGGCTCGTGACGCAGCGTCATGATCACGGCGAGCAGAGCGACGTGAACCGCGGCGACTATGGCAGTGGCCGTCAGCGCGCGGGAATTCGGTCGGGTGGACGACGCCAGCGTGGCGCCGGCGGAAACGGGATGCGGAGCCTGCATGGTCAGTGTGGCAGCGCACCGTGCGGGCGGCGCGTCAAACAGGGCATCGTCATGTTCGGAAAATCAGCAGCGAAATGAACAAAGTAGTCACGAAACCAATCAGCAATTCCATCTCGAACTCCTTTCGAAGGGGGAGCGGGGTAGCTGGCTGGTACGAGTACTGGCTTGCTGACGGTGGGATAACGCAGTACGGCGGACAGTACTGCGGTTGTGTTGCAGACGTGCGGCACATTCAACGTCGCATCGGAGCGTTACATAAAGCGTGCATGAAGCAGAGGGCTTTTAGACGCACCGACACGGCTTGCACCGGGCCCTGCTAGCTGAGCTCAGGCTGCCTTGCGCTCGTAGAACGCGACTTGCACGACCTCGGCGACGCTCTGCACCTGCCGATGCTCGACCACGCCGCAACGGCTCGCGCAGACACCGCTTTGCAGCATCACGTCACGCACGGATTCCTCGCATTTGCCGCAGCACGAGGCGACGCCGAGTTCAAACTGCAACTCGTCGAACGAGTCGATGCCGTCCGCAATCGAGGAGCGGATTGTGCGGTCGGATACGGATTTGCAGACACAGACGATCATGGCAGGCGTCATAGCTAACGTTAATGCGAATTATTATCATTTTGTTTGTTTCGTTTGGCAAGCGTCCTGTGCGATTTTTTGTAACAAAACCAGACTCTTGGAATGGATTTCGTCGGCAGGAAGGGCGGGGCGCGCGCCGGTTGCCGGTGCTAGGCGGCGCGAGAATCCGATGCGGCCGTGCGGCCCGACGGTATCGATACCTGCTCGACCGCGGCCTCGATCCGCAGCAGCGTGGCGGCGAGTTGCTGCTGATGGATGCCGTCGTCGGTGGAATAGAAGCGCGGCAGCGGCGTGCCCCCGGCCGACGCCGCGGCGCGCAGGCCGTGCTGCTCGAGCACGCGTTCGAGCTGACGCGCGATCGCCACGCTCGTGTCGATCAACGCGAGCCGCTCGCCGACGATGTCGCGGATCGCCGCGTCGAGAAAGGGGTAATGGGTGCAGCCGAGCACCAGCGTGTCGGCGCCCGCGTCGAGCATCGGTTCCAGGTAGCTGCGCAGCAGTGCCTGCAGCTCGGCCGAGCCGACGTCGCAACGCTCGACCGCCTGCACGAGCCCGTGGCCGGGCTGGCACAGAAAGCGGCAGTCGGCGGCGTAGCGTTCGAGCAGCCCCTGGAAGCGGGCGCTGCGCAGTGTCGCCTGGGTCGCGAGCACGCCGGCGACGCGGCTTTTCGATTGCAGCGCGGCGGGCTTGACACCCGGCTCGACGCCGACGAGCGGAATCGGCAGCTTTTCGCGCACCAGCGCGATCGACTGCGCGGTCGCCGTATTGCATGCGACCACGAGCGCCTTCGCGCCTTGTGCGGCGAGCCATTCGCCGATGGCCAGCGTGCGGTCGGTGATGAAGTCGTCGTCGCGCTCGCCGTAGGGCGCGTACAGCGAATCCGCGACATACAGCAACGCCTCGTCAGGCAGTTGCGCGCGCACCGCGCGCAGCACGGACAGGCCGCCGAGCCCCGAATCGAAAATGCCGATCGGCGCCGGCGACGCGGCGCCAGCGGCAACACTGCGGACAGTCGGGGACGGCGAAGGGGCGGGCATAGGCGAAAAAAACGAGCGTGAAGTGGCGGTCGGCGAAAAGGGTGAAACCACGGTGAGGCGCGAACGAGCGCGCAAGTATATCGCCCGTGCGGTACGGTCCGGCGCGAATGCCTGCTGGGCAGGCGTCGTGCCGCTACCGCGCGGGATGCTTCAGCGTGCTTCGATCAGGACTCGACCGAGCCCATCGCGCTTTGCTGGTAGTTCTGGATACCGACCTTGTCGATCAGATCGAGCTGGGTTTCGAGCCAGTCGATGTGCTCTTCGGTGTCGTCGAGAATCTTCGTGAAGATTTCGCGCGAGATGAAATCGCGCACCGATTCGCAGTAGACAATCGCCTCCTTGCAGGTGCCTTGCGAAATCTGTTCGAGCTTCAGATCGCATTCGAGGATCTCTTTGGTTTCCTCACCGATCAGCAGCTTGTGCAGGTCCTGCAGATTCGGCAGACCGTCGAGCATGAAGATCCGTTCGATCAGCATGTCGGCATGCTTCATTTCGCCGATCGACTCGTCGTACTCGTGCTTGCCGAGCTTGTCGAGGCCCCAGTGGCCGTACATTCGGGCATGCAGGAAGTATTGATTGATCGCGGTCAGTTCGTTCTTCAACTGCGCGTTCAGATATTCGATGACCTTCTTGTCGCCTTGCATGTTATTTCCTTTTTCGGGAACCTTGAATTTCCAACAACAATAAACGCCATGTCCAAAAAAGCCAAGAGATCCGATACCACCGTTGGCGGCGTTGGCGGCCTCGTGCGTGCGGCGCCTTGCGCGTGCATGACGCACGGAAAGAAAAAGCCGGGATCGCGGCCCCGGCTTTTCGACTGACCTGAGTAGCGTTAATCGCGACTCATCAAGCCGTGGCGACCGGAATCTTGCCGATCCTGGCTTGCCATTCCTTCGGGCCGGTCTGGTGCACGGAGGTGCCGTTCGAATCGACGGCGACCGTGACCGGCATGTCCTGCACGTCGAACTCGTAGATCGCTTCCATGCCGAGGTCTTCGAACGCGAGCACCTTCGCGCTGCGGATCGCCTTCGACACGAGGTACGCCGCACCGCCGACGGCCATCAGATACGCGGCCTGGTGCTTCTTGATCGCCTCGATCGCGACCGGGCCGCGCTCGGCCTTGCCGATCATCGAAATGAGGCCTGTTTGCGCGAGCATCGTCTCGGTGAACTTGTCCATCCGCGTCGCAGTGGTCGGGCCCGCCGGGCCGACCGCTTCGTCGCGCACCGGATCGACCGGGCCGACGTAGTAGATCACGCGGTTCGTGAAATCGACCGGCAGCTTCTCGCCCTTCGCGAGCATGTCGGCGATGCGCTTGTGTGCGGCGTCGCGGCCCGTCAACATCTTGCCCGACAGCAGCAGCGTCTGGCCCGGCTTCCAGCCCGCCACTTCTTCCGGCGTCAGCGTGTTGAGGTCGACGCGCTTGCTGGTTTCCGTGTTCGGTTCCCAGTGCACCTTCGGCCATGCGTCGAGCGACGGCGCTTCGAGCCTTGCGACGCCCGAACCGTCGAGCGTGAAGTGCGCGTGGCGGGTCGCCGCGCAGTTCGGGATGATCGCGATCGGCTTGGATGCGGCGTGCGTCGGCGCAGCCATGATCTTCACGTCGAGAACAGTGGACAGACCGCCGAGGCCCTGCGCGCCGATACCGAGTGCGTTGACCTTCTCGTGCAGCTCGACGCGCAACTCTTCGATCCAGTCCTTCGGGCCGCGCGCGATCACGTCCTGAATGTCGATCGGGTCCATCAGCGATTCCTTCGCCATCACCATCGCTTTCTCAGCGGTGCCGCCGATGCCGATGCCGAGCATGCCCGGCGGGCACCAGCCCGCGCCCATCGTCGGCACGGTCTTCAGGATCCAGTCGACGATCGAGTCCGACGGGTTCAGCATCGCGAACTTCGACTTGTTCTCCGAGCCGCCGCCCTTGGCCGCGACCTGCACGTCGACGGTGTTACCCGGCACGATCTCGTAGTGGATCACGGCCGGCGTGTTGTCCCTGGTGTTCTTGCGCGCGCCTTCGGGCGGGCTCACGATCGATGCGCGCAGCACGTTGTCCGGATTCAGATAACCGCGGCGCACGCCTTCGTTGATCATGTCGGTGACGCTCATCGTCGCGCCGTCCCAACGCACGTCCATACCGACCTTCACGAACACCGTGACGATGCCGGTGTCCTGGCAGATCGGGCGCTTGCCTTCGGCGCACATGCGGCTGTTGGTCAGGATCTGCGCGATCGCGTCCTTCGCTGCGGGGCTCTGTTCGAGCTCGTACGCGCGGCCGAGCGCTTCGATGTAGTCGAGCGGATGGTAGTAGCTGATGTACTGCAGCGAATCAGCGATGCTCTGAATCAGGTCTTCCTGTTTGATGACGGTCATGGCTAGCTCAGTGGGGAGTGGCGCTTGTTGTCGGATCGCAGCACGGTGCGGTCAGTCTTGCGCCTTCATGGGAGTGGAAACCTTGATGCCGCCCACGGCGTGCAATGCCGCGGGTACTTCGAAATGTTTGGGGAGCGTGTGCGTGGTGTTCTGGTCGGGGCTGATGAAGGTCTTCAGCAGATGGATCGGCGAAATGCTGATCAGCGCCATCGACAGCTTCACTTTCAGCACGCCGGCGTTCACGTGATCGAGCCATTCCGGTTCGTCCGGATGACCGTCGAGGCCGAGGCGCGATACGAACGTTTCATACCCGCCGATGATCACCATGATCAGCAGGTTCGAGATCATCACCACGTCGATCAGGCCCAGCACGACGAGCATGATGCTGGTTTCGTCGAGCTTCATCGAGTCGGTGACCAGATGCCAGACTTCCTTCAGGAATAGCACGACGTAGACCGCCTGCGCGACGATCAGCCCGAGGTACAGCGGCACCTGCAGCCAGCGGCTCATGAAAACGAGGTGGGGCAGCGCGCGCATGGGGCGGCGCGGACGGGCGGAGGCGGGTCGCGAAGCGGACATAGGCAACGGTCAGATGAAGCGCGGGTGACGGAACAGGGGGCCGGGCGCCGACGGCGGTGCGGGGCGCGGCCATCGAAGGGGCGCGAGACTCGCGTCAGGCGCGCTATTGTACAGCGTCGGTCGAATCTGCTGCTTTGCGGCGGGCAGCGCGCCCGCCACACCGGAATTACGATGCGATCGGCGGCACGCTGCGCGCCTTCAGGCTCGCGAGGCCGATACCGGCGACCACGCAGGCAAGCGCGATGCCGTGCGCGAGCGCGCGGCCATCGGGCCGCTCCTTCAGGATCAGCCACGACAGCAGCGCGACGACAGCCGGAATCGTGCTCGTGATCACGCCGGCCGCGACCGCGCTGGTACGCGCGACGCCGTTGAGCATCAGCAGCGTGAAACCGAAGGTGCCGAATAGCGCCTGCAAAAACAGGTTGATCCATTCATCGCGTTTGACGCGGCGCAGTTTGGTCACGCGCAACAGCGGCCAAAGCACGGCCATCGCGATTACGAAACGCAGCAGCGCGAACAGCGGGACGGGGACGAAGGCGACGATCGATTTACCGATTCCGACATTGCTGCCGACCAGCAGCATCGAGGTAATGAGAAGCAGGGCGTAGCGATTCAAGCTGGAATCCGGACGGCTAGTTCAGTTAGCATTGTAAAAGGCCGTGCGAGAGAGCATAAGGGTGCGAAAGCGGGCGCGCTGGCGGTGCGTCGAGTTCGCATCAGCGGGATGCAATGTGCTGCGAGCGAGCGTAGAAGGCTCTGTAGAACGGCGATCTTTTTCGCGCGCATCTCGTCTGATCAACGCGTAACTGCGTCGATGGCTGGCGCGATCTAAGGGTTTTCGCTTGCAGATCAACACGATGCGCGTAAGTGGCCGGTAAGTTGCAGCGCATATGGTTAAGCCTTGACGCGGGATAGGATCGCGCAGGGTGCCCGCATGCACGGATGTTGCGATGCCGCACGCGCACGCGTTTGACGGTATCGCGAGGTGGGAGACAGCGCCGCTCGTGGCGGCTCGCACGGGATAAGGCCCGCGCGCCCGACGCGCGCCGGTACAGGTTTTACGTTTCATCTTCACCAAGGGGTTGTCGATGTCTGCGATTGAATCGGTTCTTCAGGAACGCCGCGTTTTTCCGCCCTCCGCTGACACTGCGAAGGGTGCCACGATCTCCGGCATGGACGCGTACCGGGCGCTCGCCGCCGAAGCGGAGCGCGACTACGAAGGCTTCTGGGGGCGTCTCGCGAAGGAGACGCTGAGTTGGCACAAGCCGTTTACGAAGGTGCTCGACGAATCGAAGGCGCCGTTCTACACGTGGTTCGAAGACGGCCAGCTGAACGCGTCGTATAACAGCATCGACCGTCACGTCGAGGCCGGCAACGGCGAGCGCGTCGCGATCGTGTTCGAAGCCGACGACGGTAGCGTCACCAACGTCACCTATCAGGATCTGCTGCAACGCGTATCGCGCTTCGCGAATGCGCTGAAAAAACGCGGCGTGAAGAAAGGCGACCCGGTCGTCATCTATATGCCGATGTCGATCGAAGGCATCGTCGCGATGCAGGCGTGCGCGCGGATCGGCGCGACGCACTCGGTCGTGTTCGGCGGCTTCTCGTCGAAGTCGCTCAACGAGCGGCTCGTCGACGTCGGCGCGGTCGCGCTGATCACGTCCGACGAACAGATGCGCGGCGGCAAGGCTTTGCCGCTGAAGAACATCGCTGACGAAGCGCTCGCGCTCGGCGGCTGCGAGAAGGTCAGGAGCGTGATCGTGTACCAGCGCACCGGCGGCAAGGTCGCGTGGGACGCAGGGCGCGACCTGTGGATGCACGAACTCGCACAGGCCGAGTCGGATCAGTGCGCGCCCGAATGGGTCGGCGCCGAGCATCCGCTCTTCATCCTCTATACGTCGGGCTCGACCGGCAAGCCGAAGGGCGTGCAGCACAGCACCGGCGGCTATCTGCTGTGGGCCGCGCAAACGCTGAAATGGACCTTCGACTGGCGCCCCTCCGACGTGTTCTGGTGTACCGCCGACATCGGCTGGATCACCGGCCATAGCTACATTACGTACGGGCCGCTCACGCTTGGCGGCACCCAGGTCGTGTTCGAGGGTGTGCCGACCTATCCGGACGCCGGGCGCTTCTGGCAGATGATCGCGAAGCACAGGGTCACGCTGTTCTATACGGCTCCTACTGCGATCCGCTCGCTGATCAAGGCCTCCGAGGCCGACGCTAAAGTGCATCCGAAGAGCTACGACCTGTCGACGTTGCGCATCATCGGCACGGTCGGCGAACCGATCAATCCGGAAGCGTGGGTGTGGTACTACGAGAACGTCGGCGGCGGCCGCTGTCCGATCGTCGATACGTGGTGGCAGACCGAGACCGGCGGCCACATGATCGCGCCGATGCCGGGCGCGACGCCGCTCGTGCCGGGTTCGTGCACGCTGCCGCTGCCGGGCATCATGGCTGCGGTCGTCGACGAAACCGGGCAGGACGTGCCGAACGGGCAGGGCGGCATTCTGGTGGTCAAGCGCCCGTGGCCGGCGATGCTGCGCAACGTGTGGGGCGATCCGGACCGCTACAAGAAGAGCTACTTCCCCGACGAGCTCGGCGGCAGGCTCTACCTCGCCGGCGACGGCGCGGTGCGCGACAAGGAGACCGGCTACTTCACGATCATGGGCCGCATCGACGACGTGCTGAACGTGTCGGGCCACCGTCTCGGCACCATGGAGATCGAGTCGGCACTGGTGGCCAATCCGCTCGTCGCGGAAGCCGCCGTGGTGGGCCGCCCCGATGCGACGACCGGCGAGGCGGTGTGCGCGTTCGTGGTGCTCAAGCGTGCGCGTCCGCAAGGCGAAGAGGCCGTGAAGCTCGCGAACGACCTGCGCAACTGGGTCGGCAAGGAGATCGGTCCAATCGCGAAGCCGAAGGACATCCGCTTCGGCGAGAACCTGCCGAAGACGCGTTCGGGCAAGATCATGCGTCGTCTGTTGCGTTCGCTCGCGAAGGGCGAGGAAATCACCCAGGACGTGTCGACGCTGGAAAACCCGGCGATTCTCGATCAGCTCGGCGAGTCGATTTAAAGCGTTGTAAGCGGATCTGCGCGGGCGGCGGCGGCGTGTCGATCGACGACACGCTTGCGGGTACGCCGCGCAGACCCGTTATTCGAGCGGACGGCTTGCGTCACGGCGTTGCGCGGACAATCCCAATTGCCTCGCCGATGCCTTTTTGATACATAGGCGCATGGCCGCGCCGCACCTATCCTCCCACGCCAGGTTGAACCCCCCGCCCGAACCGCCACCGGTCTCGGCGGCGATGGCGCTCGCGCATCGCAGGTACTGGCGTTTCAACCTCGCGCTGATCGCGGTGCTGATGACGCTTGGCTTCTTCGTCTCCTTCGTCGTGCCATTGCGGGCGCCCGCGCTCGCGCAGGTGCACGCAGGCGGCTTCAGGCTGCCGTTCTACTTTGGCGCACAAGGCGCGATCCTGATCTACCTCGCGTTGATCGTCGTCTATATCGTGCTGATGCAGCGCGCCGATCGTCAGTTGCAGCACGCGTTCGAAGCGGATTCGCAGCGCGATGCGGCAAGCGGTCCCGCCGCGGATTCCACCGGCGGCGCGAACGATGACGTCGCGATCGGCAAGGCCGCGCCGGCCGCGCGCGGGCGCTGAGCCGATGAAGCTCACGCATCGGCTGATCCGCTCGTACGCGCTCTATACGCTCGGCTTTCTGCTGTTCGTTTACGTGATGTGGCGCATCGAGCGCAGCAACGGTCCCGGGGTGTGGATCGGCTATGTGTTCCTGTTCGTGCCGATCGCGGTGTATGCGGTGATCGGCGTGCTGTCGCGCACGTCCGACCTGGTCGAATATTACGTAGCGGGGCGGCGCGTGCCGTCGGCGTTCAACGGCATGGCGACCGCGGCCGACTGGTTGTCGGCCGCGTCGTTCATCGGTCTGGCCGGCTCGATCTACGCGACCGGCTACGACGGCCTCGCGTACCTGATGGGCTGGACCGGCGGCTATTGCCTCGTCGCGTTCCTGCTCGCGCCGTATGTGCGCAAGCTCGCGCGCTACACGATTCCCGATTTTCTCGGCACGCGCTATTCGAGCAACGCGGTGCGCGGCCTCGCGGCGCTCGCCGCGATCCTGTGCTCGTTCGTTTATCTGGTCGCGCAGATCCAGGGCGTCGGCCTGATCGCGACGCGCTTTATCGGCGTCGATTTCACGGTCGGCATTTTCTGCGGGCTCGCGGGCATTCTGGTGTGCTCGTTTCTGGGCGGCATGCGTGCCGTTACGTGGACCCAGGTCGCGCAGTACGTCATCCTGATCCTCGCGATGCTGATACCGGTATCGATGATCGCGCACAAGGACGGCCTCGGCTGGGTGCCGCAATTCAGCTATGGGCGCCTGATGGAGCGCATGGAAGGGCTCGAGAAACAGGTGCGCGACGCGCCGCTCGAGGAGCGCGTGCGCGACGACTATCGACGCCGCGCCGCGTTGATGCAACTGCGGCTCGATACGCTGCCGCAATCGTTCATCGACGAAAAGCAGCGGCTCACGCAGGAGGTCGGCGATCTGCGCCGCCATAACGGTCCGTTGCGCGAGATCAAGGAGCGCGAGCGCGCGCTCGAACAGTTTCCGCGCGATGCCGCCGCCGCGCAGATCGTCTGGAGTCAGAAGCGCGACGACATGCTGATGCGGGCGAGCGCGCCGGTGCCGATGCAGGAACCGTTTCCTGCTGTCGGTGATGAAGACCGGAGCACGCACGCGCGTAACTTTCTATCGCTGCTGCTGTGTCTGTCGCTTGGCACGGCGAGCCTGCCGCATATCCTGACGCGCTACAACACGACGACTTCGGTGGCGTCGGCGCGGCGCTCGGTCGGCTGGACGCTCTTTTTCGTCGCGCTGTTCTATCTGACCGTGCCGGTGCTGGCGGTGCTGATCAAGTACGAGATCCTGTCGAATCTGGTCGGCCATCATTTCGCCGATCTGCCGCAGTGGCTGATGCAATGGCGCAAGGTCGAACCGAGCCTGATCAGCCTTGCCGATACGAACGGCGACGGTATCGTGCGCTGGAGCGAGATCCAGATGCAGCCCGATATGGTCGTGCTCGCGGCGCCCGAGATCGCGGGGCTGCCGTATGTGATGTCGGGCTTGATCGCGGCGGGGGCGCTCGCGGCGGCGCTATCGACCGCGGATGGTCTGCTGCTGACGATCGCGAACGCGCTATCGCACGACGTGTACTACCACATGGTCGATCCGAACGCGTCGAGCCAGCGGCGCGTGACGATCTCGAAGATTCTGCTGCTGGGTGTCGCATTGTTCGCGTCGTACGTGGCGTCGCTGAATACGGGGAATATTCTGTTTCTGGTCGGGGCGGCGTTTTCGCTGGCGGCGTCGAGTCTGTTTCCGGCGCTCGTGCTCGGCGTGTTCTGGAAACGCACGACGCGGCTCGGCGCGGTGGCGGGGATGGTCGCGGGGCTCGTCGTGTGCATCTACTACATCGTGTCGACGTATCCGTTCTTCACGCAGATGACGGGATTCACAGGTGCGCGCTGGTTTGGCATCGAGCCGATCAGTTCGGGCGTGTTCGGTGTGCCGGCGGGTTTTCTCGTGGCGATCGGGGTGAGTTTGCTCGATCGAAAGGCGGACGCCTATACGATCGCGCTGGTCGACTATATCCGGCATCCGTAGGCGGTTTGCGCGGGGCTTTGGCCAGGGTGTGGCGCAGGGCGCGAAGTTTGCTATAATTCGGCTCCCCGCCGGAGAGATGGATGAGCGGTTTAAGTCGCACGCCTGGAAAGCGTGTATAGGTTAATAACCTATCGGGGGTTCGAATCCCCCTCTCTCCGCCAGGACATCCAATGAATACGGGCCTTTCGGCCCGTTTTTCTTTTCTACCAACACCGCTACCCACACGACATCGAGCGGTGTAATTCCCTGCCTGTTGGCGGCCGGTTGGGTGCGTTGTCTACGAACAACATAGGTCGGGTTTTCGCCGGAGCGCGGCTCGACAAAGAGACTAACCGGGGAACAAATGAAAAGCCCCACTCGGGGCGGGGCTCATTAAGGCCTGGGCCTAAGTCTTTCTGGCAGTTCGGTCGGCATGGCAAGAGAAGAAAATACCCGACAAGCTCTATGGCATGCGTCGCCCCCGCCAAAGCTGCGCCATCTCCGTCGCGCGCGCGAGAATCCACATTGGGTCGTCTGCTCCAACAATGTTGCGGGAATTTGGTCTCATATATCTAATCGCTGCCTCGGGGATACTCGACGATAAATGAGACAGGGTGTCGGTACTTCGAGGCGAACACCTCGGGGTGAAATGCAAACATTGTCGAGTGGATGCCCCGGGTGATATCGAACCAACCTCGCGCGGCGACGAGTGGATTAATCGCTCAGAAGACGCTTCAATTCCTCGAGAAACGAAGTGGTCGTATAGCCCCACAACTCCGGGTCGAAATCTTGCCCGTAATCCGTTTCAAACGCTGAATCCAGATCATCCGGGTGCTCGCTTATGAACGAATCTATTTCGTGGATCATTTCGAGATGGCTTTCCCGTGGGCAGTCCCTCCTGTAGCACGAAACAATTTCCGGAATCGTTTCTCCCCATAAATCAGAATCCTGATTAAGGTATGCGCCAAACAACTGATAAAGTTTCGGGTAACGCTCTGATAGCATAATTTTCGCCTTCATCCAACATATGCGGTAAGAATGTAGTACGGCATTCCATTGTAGGTTTGATATTTCAGTACAACGACAACCTCATTCATCCGCGTCATTTTTCCTGTCTGTCGTGCAATTCCATAGCCGACATCACTCGCCACACGCTGCGTCAGTGTAAGGGGGCCGCCACTACCTGAGCACTCCGCCCATTTCCTGATTTGTGTCGTATGGGCGCGCATTACTTCTGATATTGCCCATTCCGCCCGCTCCAGGTTCGTGAATGACGACACTCTTTTTCGATGCGGTTCAAGTCTCAGTCTTTCGCGCAATTGCGCTTCGGTCCGCCCCACGTGCTTTTCGAGTGTGTGCCCTCCCAGTCTCGGATTGAGCGCTTTTGCTTCATGCATTTGCAGATCGATCCGGCCCATCGTAACGCTGGCCACGCGTGCAGCCTTGATCGAGCCAGCGAACCCGAACGGCACGATCATATCGACTGACAGGCCGATGTTGTTCGCCATGTCAGGACCGGCGTTCATCGCCTCGGCCAGCTTCGCCGTACCTTGCTGGGTCAGCGTGACCGTATCCCGGCCCGTCCAGATTTGACGCAAACCTGCCGACGCCGTATCTGAGCCATGTACGCCGAACACAACACATCCGGCCTTGCTCGCCATCGTCGGTTCCGGCAGCACACATAGCGCTGCCGCCCCGACCATTTCCAGCACCCCGCCGACAACCTGCAAGCCGCCCCATAGCCGGTTGGAACGCATCTCGGTAGGGCTGATCGACTGACGGGAGAGCACTGCCGCTAGTTGCGGCGCACTGAGCACCACGCGCACGCCGTCCGAATTCTGTTGATACGACATTCCGGTGTCCTCTGTAGCTGTTGGGGCTGCTACGCTAGCAGGCGTCCACAGGGGTATGGAATGGGCGATGGATGATTTTAGGCTTTCGCTTCGATCAACGAAATGTCAACATTTGTGCGCGCCGGAATGCGCGCCGTAGCGCGTATGGACAGTCTGGATAAGAACGGTTCCGTTCAGCAAGGCAGCGCTCGTATAGCGCAGCGTGGACATAGGGTTTGGCCATGCCCCCGTCGTCGCGCGTCGTTGTTCCAGCAGGTCCGTTCGGTGAGTGGCCGTCTCAACGTTGTTTGCCGCGGAATGCGCGAGCGCGCGCTGCGAGGTCTCGCGCATAGATCCGCCGGGACAGAACACAAAGTCCGGTCAACGAGAATTTTGTGCACGCGGGATCGTCCCGAGAGGCGCGAAGCTTCGACAAGCCTCACCCCTCATCCCCCTCCCGCAACCTGTCTCTT
>NZ_VZQP01000064.1:0-38877 GCF_014397655.1 Paraburkholderia sp. UCT31 | reverse complement strand
GCCCTACTACGTGAGCCCGCAACTGCGCTACGGCGGTTACATGGTGTTCCGCAACCTGATCCCGTCGTCGATACTCGAGGCGCAGGCCGCCGAGGAGTTCAGCCAGATCGTCTACGGCGCCAGCCACGCGAACCGCCTGTACGGCGAGACGGACGCGCGCGTGAAGCGCGTGCGCTCGATCATCAACCGGATGATTCCGTACTCGTTGAAATGGAACGAGCGAGCCAGGCTCTGGAAGTGGGAAGTCGCGGTGGTGCGCTCGAACGACATCCGCATGTACTGCCTGCCGGGCGGCAAGATCGTCGTCTATAGCGGGATTCTCGATCGCGTCCGCCTGAACGACAACGAGGTCGGCATGCTGATCGGCCATGAGATCGCGCACGCGTTGCGCGAGCACGCGCGCATGCGGCTCGGTCAGTTGCAGGCGAGCCAGCTCGATTCGTCCGGCACGATTCCGCAACTGTTCGGCCTCGCCGATCTGGGCATGGCGCCGCTCGGCATCGGTTCGCGTCTGCTGGAAATGAAGTACGAAAGCACCGACGAAACCGAAGCCGACGTGATTGGCAGCGATATCGCGTCGCGCGCCGGCTTCGATCCGCGCGCGGCGGTCACGCTGTGGGATAAGCTCGCGCAGGCGACGCGCGGCAGTCGCGGCCAGGGCTTCATCTACGTGCACCCGTACACGCCGGCGCGCCGCGACGACATCATCAAGCGGCTGCCGGACATGCTGCCGCTGTACGCGAAGGCAATCGGCAAGAGCGTCGACGAGTTGCCCGATTATGCAGGCATCGGTCGGCCGACCCGCAAGCCTGCGCGCGACTGATATCGGTGCTGTCGGAGAGCGGCGCGCTCAAGCGCCGCGCCTTGCTTACTTCTTGATCTTGACCTTATGGTCGTAGTCGACGGTCAGCGGCGCATGGTCGCTGAACTTGATGTCGCGGAACACGTCGGTGCGCTTCGCCTTGCTTGCGATGCCCGGCGTCGCGATCTGGTAATCGATCCGCCACCCGACGTTCTTCGCATACGCCTGACCGCGATTGCTCCACCACGTGTACTGCTCGGGCCGCTGGTCGAGCGTGCGGAACACGTCCACATAACCGACTTCGTCGAACAGTTTGTCGAGCCATGCGCGCTCTTCGGGCAGGCAGCCCGAATTCTTCTGGTTGCTCTTCCAGTTCTTGATGTCGATTTCCTTGTGCACGATGTTCACGTCGCCGCACACGATCACCTCGCGCTCCTTCGCCAGTTCGGCGAGATGCGGCATGAACTCGTCCATGAAACGGAACTTGGCCTGCTGGCGCTCGTCGCCGCTCGACCCCGACGGCACATACACCGAGACCACCGACAGCTTGCCGAAACGCAGCTCGACATAGCGCCCTTCCGGGTCGAACTCCTCGCTGCCGAAGCCGATGACCACTTCGTCCGGCTCATGACGCGTATAGACGCCCGCGCCGCTATAACCCTTTTTTACCGCATGCTGGAAATAGCCGGTGAAATCATGCGGCGCCATGAACTCCGGCGTCATATCATCCTGCGAGCATTTGATTTCCTGCACGCAAAGCACGTCGGCGCCCTGTTCGCCGAACCAGTCGAAAAAGCCCTTCTTCGCCGCCGAGCGGATGCCGTTGAGGTTGGCGGTAATCACACGCAACATGTCTTTCCTCTTTTGTTCGATTCGTTTCTGAAGCCAAGGGGCAAGGCCGCGTTCACTCGACCTTGACGCCCTTCAGCGATTCCTTGGCCGGCGGATATTCGAGCTTCAGCGCGTCGAGCGTGCGCAGCAGCAGTTCGGCGACCATCACGTTGCGATGCGTCTTCGACTCGGCCGGAATCACGTACCACGGCGCGTATTCGGTCGACGTCGCGGCCAGTGTGTCGCCATACGCGGACTGATAAGCGTCCCACTGCTTGCGCGCTTCGAGATCCGACACGTCGAATTTCCAGTGCTTCAGCGGATCGTCGATGCGCTCCTGCAAACGCACACGCTGCTCGTCCCTTGAAATGTGCAGCATGCACTTGAGAATCGTCGCGCCGCTGTCGGCGAGCATCTCCTCGAACTGACGGATATGGCGGCACCGCTGCTGGAACCCCGCGGCGTCGAGCGCGCCCAGCACGGTCGGCACGAGCAGGTCTTCGTAGTGACTGCGGTTGAAGATCGTCAGCTCGCCGGCCGCGGGTGCCTGCGAATGCACGCGCCACAGGAAGTCGTGCGCGAGTTCGACAGGCGTCGGCGCCTTGAACGGCACGATGCGCAAGCCGAGCGGATCGACTTCGTGAAATACCGCGCGGATCGTGCCGTCCTTGCCGCTCGTGTCCATGCCTTGCAGCACTAGCAGAACGCGGCGCGTGCGCTGCGCGTGCAACCGCTCCTGCAGGTTGTCGAGCAGCAGGCCTACTTCCGACAGACGCGCGCGGTCAGCGTCTTTCGAGCCGCTCGAAAACGGCTTCGCCTTCGGATCGAAATGATCGAGCGAGAAGTGGTTTTTTTTCTTGCCGTCGTCGAAATACGGCACGCGGAAATCGTCGAGATCGGGTTGCTTTGTCATGCATACACTCCAAGGTCTACGCTTACCTACGCTTAACCGGCTGAAGCGGGTCCGCAAAATAAAACGGGCCGTTGCCCTGCTTCGATCCGGCAACGGCCCGTGGTGACACGGGCGCGATCACGCCCGGCCCGCGGCACTTCAACTCAGGACAACTTCTTCTTGAGCAATTCATTGACCTGAGCAGGGTTGGCCTTACCCTTGGTTGCTTTCATCGCCTGGCCGATCAGCGCGTTGAACGCCTTTTCCTTGCCGGCGCGATATTCGTCGACCGACTTCTGGTTCGCGGCGAGCACTTCGTCGATGATCGCTTCGAGCGCGCCGGTGTCCGAAATCTGCTTCAAGCCTTTCGCCTCGATGATGCGATCGGCGGCGGCTTCGTCGGTGGCCTTCTCTTCCCAGATCGCGAGGAAGATTTCCTTCGCGATCTTGTTCGAGATCGTACCGTCGGCAATACGTTGCAGAACCAGCGCCAGCTGCGCGGCCGAGACCGGGCACGCGGCAATGTCGAGGCCTTCGCGATTGAGCTGCGACGACACTTCACCCATCACCCAGTTCGCCGCGACCTTCGCGTTGGCCGCACCGAACTTGGCGACCACCGCTTCGTAGTAAGCGGCCGTCGCCTTGCTCGAGGTCAGCACGTTCGCGTCGTACGGCGTGAGTCCGTACTGCGACACGAAGCGCCGCTGGATCGCTTCCGGCAGTTCCGGCATCTCGCTCTTCACGCGCTCGACCCACGCGGCGTCGATCACGAGCGGCATCAGGTCGGGGTCGGGGAAATAGCGGTAGTCATGCGCGTCTTCCTTGCTGCGCATCGAACGCGTCTCGCGCTTGTCCGGATCGTACAGACGCGTTTCCTGCACCACCGTGCCGCCGTCTTCGATCAGTTCGATCTGGCGACGCACTTCGTACTGGATCGCTTCTTCGAGGAAGCGGAACGAGTTCAGGTTCTTGGTCTCGGTGCGCGTGCCGAATTCCTTCTGGCCGACCGGACGCACCGACACGTTCGCGTCGCAGCGGAACGAGCCTTCCTGCATGTTGCCGTCGCAGATGCCGAGCCACACGACGAGCGTGTGCAGCGACTTCGCGTAGGCAACGGCCTCGGCTGCGCTGCGCATTTCCGGCTCGGTGACGATTTCGAGCAGCGGCGTGCCGGCGCGATTCAGGTCGATGCCGGTCATGCCCGCGAAGTCTTCGTGCAGCGACTTGCCCGCGTCTTCCTCGAGGTGGGCGCGCGTCAGGTTGACGGTTTTCTCGTACGCTTCCTTGCCCGCCTTTTCATTGGCCGGTACCTGGATCGTCACCTGACCGCCCTGCACGACGGGGATTTCGTACTGGCTGATCTGGTAGCCCTTCGGCAGGTCGGGGTAGAAATAATTCTTGCGCGCGAAGATGCTGCGCGGCGCCACCGTTGCGCCGATCGCGAGACCGAACTGAATGGCGCGTTCGACCGCGCCGCGGTTCATCACCGGCAGCGTGCCGGGCAAGGCCAGATCGACGGGGCTCGCCTGCGTGTTCGGCGCGGCGCCGAATTGCGTCGCGGTGCCCGAGAAGATTTTCGAATGCGTCGACAACTGCGTGTGGGTCTCCAGACCGATCACGACTTCCCATTGTTTGGTCATGGTGCTCACGCTCCTGCCGGTGCCTGACGGTGCCAGTCGGTCGCGCGCTGGAACGCGTCGGCCACCTGCAGCATCCGGGCTTCGTTGAAATAGTTGCCGATGATCTGCAGACCGACCGGACGCTGCGCATTCGCGCCCGCGCCGAAACCGCACGGCACGCTCATGCCCGGCAGGCCGGCGAGGCTCACCGACAGCGTATAGATGTCGGCCAGATACATCTGCACCGGATCGTCGCCCTTCGCGCCGATGTCCCACGCCACCGACGGCGCGACCGGTCCCATGATCACGTCGCACTGCTTGAACGCTTGCTGGAAGTCCTGCGCGATGATGCGGCGGATCTTCTGCGCCTGCAGGTAGTAGGCGTCGTAGTAGCCGTGCGACAGCACGTAGGTGCCGACCAGAATGCGGCGCTTCACTTCCGGGCCGAAGCCTTCGGCGCGCGACTTCTTGTACATGTCGAGCAGATCGCGGTACCCGGCCGCGCGATGGCCAAACCGCACGCCATCGAAACGCGACAGGTTCGACGATGCTTCGGCCGGCGCGATCACGTAGTAGACCGGGATCGACAGTTCGGTCTTCGGCAGCGACACCTCGACGAGCGTCGCGCCGAGCGCTTCGTACTGCTTCAAGGCGGCGTCGATCGACGCGCGCACGTCGTCGGCGAGACCGGGGCCGAAATACTCCTTCGGCAGGCCGATGCGCAGACCGGCGAGCGGCTTGTCCGTGCCGCCGTCCTGCCACGACTTGCCGAGATAGCGCGTGTAGTCCTCGTGCTCGTGCGAGAGGCTCGTCGAGTCGCGCTCGTCGAAGCCGGCCATCGCGTTGAGCAGCGCCGCGCAGTCCGCGGCGCTTTGCGCCATCGGGCCGCCCTGGTCGAGCGACGACGCGAACGCGATCATGCCGTAGCGCGACACCCGGCCGTACGTCGGCTTGATGCCGGTGATGCCCGAGAACGACGCCGGCTGGCGAATCGAGCCGCCGGTGTCGGTGCCGGTCGCGGCGGGCGCGAGACGCGCGGCCACGGCGGCAGCCGAGCCGCCCGACGAACCGCCCGGCACGGCCTTGCGGTCCCACGGATTCTGCACGGCGCCGAAATACGAATTCTCGTTGGACGAACCCATCGCGAACTCGTCCATGTTGGTCTTGCCCACGCACACCATGCCGGCGTTCTGCAGACGCGCGACCACGGTCGCGTCGAACGGGCTTTCGTAGTTCGCGAGCATCTTCGAGCCGGCCGTGGAGCGCCAGCCCTTCGTGACGAACACATCCTTGTGCGCGATCGGCAGGCCGACCAGCGGGCCCGCATGGCCGGTGTGCAGCAGCGCGTCGGCGGCTTTCGCCTGCGCGAGCGTCAGTTCCGGATCGACCTGAATGAACGCGTTCAGGCTATTGGCCGCGTCGATCCGCTTCAGGTACAGCTGCGCCAGTTCGACTGCGGAGCATTCCTTGGCCGCGAGCGCGGCGCGCAGTTCGCTCAAACTTTTTTCATGCATTGCGTTTTATCCTGGAAAGCGCGGCAGCGTGGTCACGCCGCCGTGGAGGCGTTCGGTTGCCCGTCGGCAGACCGGTCCGGCAAGGTTCGCGGCGAGGACGCGCGTCTGGACCACGGAGGCTCGCGCAGACGCCAGACGCGGGGTCTGCCGGGCGGGTCTTATTCGATCACCTTCGGCACGAGGTACAGGCCGTCCTGAACGGCCGGCGCGGGGCGCTGGAAAGCCTCGCGCTCGACCGTCTCCGTGACGGCGTCGTCACGCAGACGCAGCGCGACGTCTTCGATCTGCTCGATCGGGTGGGCAAGCGGCGCGATGCCGGTGGTATCGACCGCCTGCATCTGCTCGACGAGGCCGAAAAAATCATTGAGCTGGGCACGCGTGTGCTCGGCGTCGGCATCGGCCAGTTCGAGTCGCGCGAGATGCGCGATGCGTTTTACATCGGTCAGGGTCAGAGCCATGCAGTCACCGGAAAGGGTGGAATGTCACAACAGTTAAAAAGTCGCGTTGTAACAGCGGGTTACGACAAGATAGGACAATCCAGAAAAAGGAGCGGCAATGACAAAATGTGCGCTCCGTTTCCTTCAAAACATCCAAAATTATAAGGTATCATTACGCGTTCGACCCAAACCCGGACCGACTTACCAAGGCCTTACGGACAATTCCAAGAACGTCCGGCGCTTTCCGCCCTGGCTTTGCAACGGCCTCCGGTAGACTCCCCCGCGGCTTCAAGTTCATGTGGCGTCGCTACCGCCCGGTTGAAGCTGTTATTTTTCCGCTGCCGCCCTACGCATACGGTGCGAGGCCCGGCCCCCAGCGAGACAGGATTTTGAATGTTCGGTTTTTTGCGCAGCTACTTCTCCAACGATCTGGCGATTGACCTCGGCACCGCCAACACCCTTATCTACATGCGCGGCAAGGGCATCGTTCTCGACGAACCGTCGGTCGTGTCGATCCGCCAGGAAGGCGGCCCCAACGGCAAGAAGACCATTCAGGCAGTCGGCAAGGAAGCCAAGCAGATGCTCGGCAAGGTGCCGGGCAACATCGAGGCGATCCGCCCGATGAAAGACGGCGTGATCGCCGACTTCACCGTCACCGAGCAGATGATCAAGCAGTTCATCAAGACTGCTCACGAATCGCGCATGTTCTCGCCGTCGCCTCGCATCATCATCTGCGTGCCGTGCGGTTCGACCCAGGTCGAGCGTCGCGCGATCAAGGAAGCCGCGCACGGCGCGGGCGCCTCGCAGGTGTATCTGATCGAAGAGCCGATGGCTGCCGCGATCGGCGCGGGCCTGCCGGTGTCGGAAGCAACGGGTTCGATGGTCGTCGACATCGGCGGCGGCACGACAGAAGTCGGCGTGATCTCGCTCGGCGGCATCGTGTACAAGGGCTCGGTGCGCGTCGGCGGCGACAAGTTCGACGAAGCGATCGTCAACTACATCCGCCGCAACTACGGCATGCTGATCGGCGAACAGACCGCCGAAGCCATCAAGAAGGAAATCGGCTCGGCGTTCCCGGGCTCCGAAGTCAAGGAAATGGAAGTGAAGGGCCGCAATCTGTCGGAAGGCATTCCGCGCAGCTTCACGATCTCCAGCAACGAAATCCTCGAAGCGCTGACCGATCCGCTGAACCAGATCGTGTCGTCGGTGAAGATCGCACTGGAACAGACGCCGCCGGAACTCGGCGCGGACATCGCCGAGCGCGGCATGATGCTGACCGGCGGTGGCGCGCTGCTGCGCGACCTCGATCGCCTGCTCGCCGAAGAAACCGGCCTGCCGGTGCTCGTCGCCGAAGACCCGCTGACCTGCGTCGTGCGCGGCTCGGGCATGGCGCTCGAACGCATGGACAAGCTCGGCAGCATCTTCTCGTACGAGTAAGCGAGCCCTTCCTCCCATGTCAGTAGCGCGGATCTGGCACACGGCCCCTTGTGGGCCGCTTTGTCGTTGGCTGGGCCGACCAGCCTCCGCGCGCTGACCGCGCGCGCCTTGCGCGTCGCCGTCTCACCCAACCGCTCACGCCCCCGGCGCCGACCATGGAATACAGTCCGCCGCCCCTGTTCAAGCAAGGCCCCTCCGCTCTGGCCCGACTGGTGTTCTTCGTCGTGCTGGCGCTCGCCCTGCTGATCTCCGATGCTCGCTTCCAGACGCTCGAAATCGTCCGCGGCGTGCTCGGCGCGGGTCTTTATCCTTTGCAGCGCGCAGCGCTCGTGCCGCGCGACATCTTCATGGGCGCCGCCGACCTCGCCGTGACGAGCGCCACGCTACGCGACGAGAACGCGAAGCTGCGCGCGAAGGATCTGCGGCTGTCGCAGCAGGCCAATCTGGCCGCGTCGCTCGCCGCCGAAAATGGCCATCTGCGCGCGCTGATGCAACTGTCGCAGAGCCTCACCACGCAATCGCTGCCCGCCGAAATCCAGTACGACACGCGCGATCCGTTCACGCAGAAGGTCGTGATCGGACGCGGCGCGCAGCAAGGCATCCAGAACGGCTCGCCGGTCGTCGACGAAGATGGCGTGATCGGCCAGGTCACACGGGTGTTCCCGCTGCAGGCCGAAGTCACGCTGCTGACGGACAAGGACCAGGCGGTGCCGGTCGAAATTCTGCGCACCGGCTTGCGCAGCGTGATCTACGGTACGCCGAAGGGTGACACGCTCGATCTGCGCTTCGTGCCGATCAGCGCCGACGTCCAGACCGGCGACGAGCTCGTCACGAGCGGCCTCGACGGCGTGTATCCGCCGGGGCTGCCGGTCGCGAAGGTCGTGCGCGTCGACAAGCAGGCCGACACCGCGTTTGCGCGCGTAGTCAGTCTGCCGGTCGCCGCGGTGCGCGGTGCGCGTCAGGTGCTCGTGCTGCACGTCCAGAACAACGCGCCGCCGCGCCCGGCGGACGAACCCGACGCGGCAACCGTCGCGAAGGAAGCGAAAGCGAAGAAGGGCGCCAAAGCAGCGGACGGCAAGGGCGCGGCGGACAAATCCGCCGCCAGGCCAGCCGACAGGAACGCCGCCGACAAAGCGCCGACCGAAAAGCCCGCAGCCAAATCCGTGGAAAAGGCGCCGGGCAAAGCTGCGGCCGACAGGAAAGCCGAAAAGCCGGCCGCCGCGAAGAACGTGAAGCCGCAAGCCGAGCCGGGGGCTCAGCCATGAATCGCCCGCAATACATCCTGCAGCCCGTCAACCCGTACTTCATCGCGTTCAGCCTCGCTTCCGCGTTCCTGCTGAACCTGATGCCGTGGGGGCGTCTCGCCGGCGTGCCCGATTTCGTCGCACTCGTGCTGCTGTTCTGGAATGTCCATCAGCCGCGCAAGGTGGGCATGGGCATCGCGTTTCTGCTCGGTCTGCTGATGGACGTGCACAACGCGAGCCTGCTCGGCGAGCACGCGCTCGCCTACACGCTGCTGTCGTACGGCGCGATCACGATTCACCGCCGCGTGCTGTGGATGTCGCTCGGCGTGCAAATGTTCGCGGTGATGCCGCTGCTCGTCGTCGCGCAACTGGTGCCGTTCGTGATCCGGTTGTTGACCGGCGCGGCGTTTCCGGGCTGGAGTTATCTGATCGACGGTTTCGTTGAAGCGGCGCTGTGGCCGGTCGCCAGCATCTTGCTGCTGATGCCGCAGCGCCGCCCCGCCGACCCGGACGATACGCGCCCCATTTGATCCCGCATCGGGCCCACCGGCCACGGCCAGTTTGGGCGCACACTCTTGATGGCCGCATGCCGGCCTTTTGCAGAATCGCATGACCGAATTCAAGGACACTCAACAGCAGCTCACGAAATTCCGCCTGCGCGTCGCGGCGGCGGGCCTGTTCGTGTTTGTCTGCTTCGGGCTGATCGGCTTCCGCTTCCTGTTCCTGCAGGTCTGGCACTACAGCAAGTACTCGCTGCAAGCCGATGAAAACCGCATCTCCGTCGCGCCGATCGTGCCGAACCGCGGCATCATCACCGACCGGAACGGCGTCGTGCTCGCGAAGAACTACTCCGCCTATACGCTTGAAATCACCCCGTCGAAGCTGAACGACACGCTCGATAACGTGATCGACAACCTCGCCACCGTCGTGTCGATCGATGCGCGCGACCGTCGCCGCTTCAAGAAGCTGCAGGAAGACTCGAAGAACTTCGAAAGTCTGCCGATCCGCACGCGGCTGACCGACGACGAAGTCGCGCGCTTCACCGCGCAGCGCTTCCGCTTTCCTGGCGTCGAAGTGCGCGCGCGGCTGTTCCGCCAGTACCCGCTCGGGCCGACCGCCGCGCACGTGATCGGCTACATCGGACGGATTTCGCAACGCGACCAGGACCGCATCGACGACGCCAGCGATCAGAACGACAGCGACCCGGACCACTACGATCCGCGTCTTGACGCGAACAACTACAAGGGCACCGATTACATCGGCAAGATCGGCGTCGAGCAGAGCTACGAGACCGAGTTGCACGGCCAGACCGGTTTCGAGGAAGTCGAGGTGACGGCGGGCGGCCGTCCGGTGCGTACGCTGTCGCGCACCCAGGCGACGCCGGGCAACAACCTCGTGCTGTCGCTCGACATCGGCCTTCAGCAGGTCGCCGAGCAGGCGTTCGCCGGACACCGCGGCGCGCTCGTCGCGATCGAGCCGTCCACCGGCGACGTGCTCGCGTTCGTGTCGGCGCCGAGCTTCGATCCGAATTCCTTCGTCGACGGCATCGACCAGCAGACCTGGGACGAACTGAACAACTCGCCCGACCATCCGCTCCTGAACCGGCCGCTGCACGGCACCTATCCGCCGGGCTCGACCTACAAGCCGTTCATGGCGCTCGCCGCGCTGACGCTGCACAAGCGCACGCCGAGCTGGGGCTTCCAGGACCCCGGTTACTACACGTTCGGCGGCCACACGTTCCGCAACGACGTGCGCTCGGGCCAGGGCTGGATCGACATGAACCGTGCGATCGTCGTGTCGAACGACACGTACTTCTACATGCTCGCGCACGATCTCGGCGTCAACAACATCGCGAACTTCATGAAGCCGTGGGGCTTCGGGCAGATCACCGGCATCGACATCGCCGGCGAAGCGAAGGGCATCCTGCCGTCGACCGACTGGAAGCGCCACGCATACCGCCGCCCCGAGCAGCAGAAGTGGTACGAAGGCGAAACGGTCAGCCTCGGCATCGGCCAGGGCTACAACTCGTTCACGATGCTGCAGCTCGCCCATGCCACCGCAACGCTCGCGAACAACGGCGTCGTGATGAAGCCGCACCTCGTGCGCGACATCGAGAATCCGATCACGAAGGACACGCGGCCGGTGGTGCGCGATCCGAGCGACAAGATCGCGGTCAAGCAGCAGGACATCGACTTCATCAAGCGCGCGATGGAAGGCGTGGTCACGAACGGCACGGCGGCCAAAGTGTTCGCGGGCGCGCCATATCAGGCGGCCGGCAAGACCGGTACCGCGCAGGTGTACTCGCTGCAAGGCGCGAACTACAAAGGTCACGCGGTTGCGGAGAATTTGCGCGATCACGCGCTGTTCATCGCCTTCGCGCCGGCCGATCAACCGAAGATCGCACTCGCGCTGGTCGTCGAAAACGGCGGTTGGGGCGCGGAGGCGGCCGGTCCGATCGCGCGCAGGGTGCTCGACTATTACCTGGTCGGCAAGACCAAGCCCGGCGCGGAAGAAGCGGCGGTCGCGGTAGCGGCATCGACCACGCTCGAAGCATCCGCGCCGCAGGTCGGCGATACGCCGGCCTCGCATGAGGGCGCTCACTCGCTCAAAATTGCGGCGGGCTTTACGGCACTGCCGATGCCGGGGGCGGCGGCTGCCGCGGTGGCCTCGGGTGCGTCGGCGGCCGTTGCGGCTTCGGGCGCGAATGGCGCGTCTGCGCCGGTGGCGGCGTCGGCTGGCGCGGCGGCAACGGTGCCGGCCAGCGCGCCGGCAGCGGCTTCGGCCACCGCAGCGCGCGCGGCCTCGGCGGCGAAGCCGGCATCGGCTTCGTCCGCGGCAAAGAAATCCGCGTCGCGTACGTCCGGCGCCCCGCACCAACCCCGTCCGGCAAGCGAGCCGGCGCCGAGCGTCGCGGCACCATCGCGCGAGGACAGCTTTCAGGGCGCGTCGCCGCGCCAGCCGGCCGCCGGCGGCATCGACGAATAAGGAGAAAGGCATGCAATTCGACAAGCGCGCCTGGCTCGAGCGCATCAAGCGGATGTTCGTAGGCTTCGACCGTCCGCTCGCACTGATCGTGTTTCTGCTGCTGTGCGTCGGCATCGTCACGCTGTACAGCGCGACACTCGACATGCCGGGCCGCGTCGAAGACCAGTTGCGCAACATCCTGCTCACCTTCGTGCTGATGTGGGGGCTCGCCAATGTGCCGCCCAATACGCTGATGCGCTTCGCGGTCCCGCTCTACGCGTTCGGGATC
Source organism: Paraburkholderia sp. UCT31 (assembly GCF_014397655.1). Taxonomy (NCBI): domain Bacteria; kingdom Pseudomonadati; phylum Pseudomonadota; class Betaproteobacteria; order Burkholderiales; family Burkholderiaceae; genus Paraburkholderia; species Paraburkholderia sp. UCT31. The sequence continues at coordinate 26,848 of NZ_VZQP01000064.1, read as the reverse complement.
GCGCTACTGGTCGCGGTCGCGATGTTCGGCCTTACGCGCAAGGGCGCGAAGCGCTGGATCAACGTCGGCGTGGTGATCCAGCCATCGGAAATCATGAAGATCGCCACACCGCTGATGCTCGCCTGGTACTACCAGCGCCGCGAAGGCGTGATGCGCTGGTACGACTACCTGGTCGGCTTCGTGATCCTGATCGTGCCGGTCGGCCTGATCGCGAAGCAGCCCGACCTCGGCACGGCCGTGCTCGTGTTCGCGGCCGGCCTGTTCGTGATTTACTTCGCGGGGCTGAGCTTCAAGCTGATCGTGCCGGTGCTGATCGCGGCCGTGATTGCGGTTGCGTCGATCGCGGCGTTCCAGGACAAGATCTGTCAGCCCGAAGTGCAGTGGCCGCTGATGCACGACTACCAGAAGCACCGCATCTGCACGCTGCTCGATCCGACCTCTGACCCGCTCGGCAAAGGCTTCCACACGATTCAAGCGGTGATCGCGATCGGCTCGGGCGGCCCGCTCGGCAAGGGTTGGCTGAAGGGTACGCAGGCGCATCTGGAGTTCATCCCCGAGAAGCACACCGACTTCATCTTCGCGGTGTTTTCGGAAGAGTTCGGTTTGGCAGGCGGAATCGTGCTGCTCACGCTGTACATGCTATTGATCGCGCGCGGGCTCTACATCGCGGCCAACGGCGCGACATTGTTCGGGCGATTATTGGCCGGCTCGTTGACGATGGCATTCTTCACATACGCGTTCGTCAATATCGGCATGGTGAGCGGGATTCTGCCGGTGGTCGGCGTGCCGTTGCCGTTCATGAGTTACGGTGGCACCGCGCTGACTACATTGGGCGTCGCGATCGGGCTGATCATGAGCGTCGCGCGACAGAAGCGGTTGATGCAGAGCTAACCCGTAGCTAGCGGCACGCAGCAAACGACAATGCAAAAAAGGGGCGCTCGTTGCGAGCGCCCTTTTGCTTTATTGCTGCTTCATTACTGCGGCTTCACTTCCTTCTGATCGCGCAGCTGCGCGCTCAACTGCTGATACTTCAGGCGCGCGGCCGGATCGCCCTGCGCCGCCGCGGCCGCGTAATACGCGCGCGCCACATTCAGATTCCGGTCGACACCATCGCCGCCACGCTCGTAGAACGAGCCGGTCACGTACTGCGCGGTCATGTCGCCGCCCTGCGCCGCTTTCTTGTACCAGACGAACGCCTGCTTGTTGTCACGCTCGGTACCGCGTCCGTCGAGGAACTGATTCGCGAGCGCGAGCTCCGCCTGCACATGGCCCTGCGCGGCCGCCTTCATGAACCAGCGATGCGCCTCCACCGGATCGCGCTCGACGAACTCGCCATCGTCGTACATCTTGCCGTACACGTATTGCGCGTGCGACATGTTCGCGTCGGCGGCCTTGCGCAGCCACTTTTTGCCTTCGTCGACGTTGACCGGCGTGCCTTCGCCGTTGAGCAGCATCATCGCGTAGTTGAACTGCGCAAGCCGGCTGCCGCGCTCGGCGGCCTGGCGGAATTCGCTCAGCGCCGCGCCAAGGTTGCCGGCGTTGTAGTCGGCCACCGCGGATTGCGTCTGCGGATCGTTCGCCTTGGCGACGCGATCCTGTGCATACGCGGCGTTCCACGCCCCAGTCGCGAGCAGCGCCGCCGCCATGGTCACTTGCGCGGTCACTCGCGTGATCATCCGCCCGGCGCCCCCCTGCACTGTGCCGTTCATGACCTCACCTCCTGTAATGCCTGGCGCGTCGCGCGCAACATCCAGATCACGTCGGCGGCTAGCGCGACGAAGCGAAAACCGGCGTCGCGATGCTGCCGCGCGCTCGCCACGTCCATCGCGAAGATGCCGGCGGCAATGCCGGCCTTGTCCGCCGCGCTGACGATACGCGCCATCGCCGCCTGCACGTCCGGGTGTTTCGCGTCGCCGAGATGACCAAGGCTCGCGGCGAGATCGGCCGGCCCGACGAACAGGCAATCGACGCCCGGCGTCGCCGCGATCTGCTCGACCTCCCGCAAACCGCGCGCCGATTCGATCTGCACAATCGTCGCGATCTGTGCGTTGGCCGTCTGCACGTAATCACGCCGCATGCCGTAACCGGCCGCGCGCACGACGCCCGCGACGCCGCGCAGGCCGTCGAGCGCCTCGGCGGTCGGATATTGGGTGAGCCGCACGGCGCGTGCCGCGTCTTCGGCGGATTCGATGTTCGGGAACATCAGCGTGCGCGCGCCGGCGTCGAGCACGCGCTTGACGAGCCACGGCTCGCTCGCGGGCACCCGCACCACCGGCTCGCTCGGCAGATGGGCGGCGGCAATCGCGCGCAATTGCGACTCGACGCCGCCGCTATCGTTGGGCGCGTGCTCCATGTCGATCAGCAGCCAGTCGAAGCCGGCGTGCGCGAGTGCTTCCGCGGCGGCCTCGCTGCCGAGCGACAACCACAGCCCGATCAGCGGCGCGTTGTCCTTCAGACGTTGTTTGAGGGAGTTGGTGAAGGTGCTCATCGGCTGGCCTCGCGCAGGTTTGCAATGCGAAGCGGGGCCAGATAGTGGATCAGGCAGGCACCGGGGCGCTGACGGCCTCGTTGCCTGCTGCGACGCGATGCGGTGACCGGCATGTCTCGCTCCGTGTGTTGGTCGGAACGATCATACCGTGACAATAACGCGAGAGTTCGTTCGCGTGGCGGGGCGTGGATTCAGGTGGGAAGCGAGTCGCGGACCACCTCGGCCCAGCAATTCGGCGTCTCGTACAGACGCACCTTGTGCAGGCGCAGGTTCACGCCGTAGTGCGCGTCGTAGACGTTCGCGAGAATGTCGAACGCAATCGCGGCGAGGTTTTCGACGGTCGGAATGCGATCGATCACGACCGTCTTGTGATCCGCCATGCTGTCGAGGAAGCCACGCACCTGCGTGTCGCCTTCGTAGACGAGAAACGCGTGGTCCCACTTGTCGACCAGGTGCTCGTTGGCGAGCGACTTCACGTCGGCGAAGTCCATCACCATGCCGCGATCGGGCGCGCCTTCGGTGTCGACCAGATCGCCTAGCAGCGTGATTTCGAGCACGTAGCGATGGCCGTGCAGATTACGGCACTGGCTGCGGTGATCGGGAATGCGGTGGCCCGCGTCGAATTCGAGTTTTCGGGTAATCGTCAGCACGGCAAATCAGGGAATGTTCAGATACTTGTGAGTCTGCATCGACAGGCGCCACTGCGGATGACGTTTGCACCAGTCGATCGCGAGCTTCGTGTTGATGTCGCGCGACGGGCCGTCCATCGGCTGGACGAGGAAATACTCGAAGTCGAGCTTGGCGTAGTCGTCGAGGCGCTGGTTGTCCTGCGGGATCACGACTTTCAGTTCGTTGCCCTTCGTCACGACGAGCGGCGCGTCGGCCTTCGGGCTCACGCAGATCCAATCGATCGTGTCGAGCACCGGCAGCGAGCCGTTGGTCTCGATCGCGATCTCGAAGCCGGCCGCGTGCAGCGCGTCGACGAGCGGCTGATCGAGCTGCAGCATCGGCTCGCCGCCAGTGCACACGACGAAGCGTTCGCCCTCGCCCTGCGGCCATTGCGACGCGATCATCGCGACCAGTTCGTCAGGTGTGCGGTACTTGCCGCCGTTCTCGCCGTCGGTGCCGACGAAGTCGGTGTCGCAGAAACGGCAGACGGCGTCCGCGCGATCCTCTTCGCGGCCGGACCACAGATTGCAGCCCGCGAAACGGCAGAACACGGCCGGCCGCCCGGCATTCGCGCCCTCGCCCTGCAACGTGTAGAAAATTTCCTTGACCGCGTACGTCATGCTGCTTTCTGTCCTGTGTTCCTGAATCAATGATGCTCAATGATGGGCGCTCTCGCGCGAGCCGTCAGACCGGCTCGGTGACTTTTTCTCCGGCGAGGTAGGCCTCATAGCCACGTTTGCGCAACCGGCATGCCGGGCATTCGCCGCAGCCGAAGCCCCATGAGTGCAACTCGGCCCGTTCGCCGACGTAGCAGGTATGCGTCTCGACGCGCACCAGTTCCACCAATGCGTCGCCGCCGAGCTCGCGCGCGAGGCGCCACGTGTCGGCCTTGTCGAGCCACATCAGCGGCGTCTCCAGCGCGAAGCGCGCGTCCATGCCGAGATTCAGCGCGACCTGCAGCGCCTTCATCGTGTCGTCGCGGCAATCGGGGTAGCCCGAGAAGTCCGTCTCGCACATCCCGCCGACCAGCACCTGCAAACCGCGCCGATACGCGATGGCCGCGGCGATCGTCATGAACATCAGATTGCGGCCCGGCACGAACGTGTTCGGCAACCCATTGGCCGTGGCTTCGATTTCGATCTCGCGCGTCATCGCGGTGTCGCTGATCGCGCCGAGCAGCGACAGGTCGATCGTGTGATCGTCGCCGAGACGATCGGCCCACGCCGGAAACGCACGCGCGACGGCCTGACGGAATCCTTCGCGGCATTCGAGTTCGACACGATGACGCTGACCATAATCGAAGCCGACCGTTTCGACCGTGTCGTAACGGTCGAGCGCCCACGCGAGACACGTGGCAGAATCCTGGCCGCCGGAAAACAGCACGAGCGCGCTACGCTTAGCGTCTTTGCGGATCACCGTGATACTCCGTGAATGAGAGTGCCACGTCGCGCTGCGCGAGGTGCGCCATGCAAGCAACGCGGCGCGACGTGTGCCGGCACTGTGCCGGCCCAAAGCAGTATAGGTCGCGCGTTGCGCGGGAACGTGACTGGGCGCTTATACCGCCGATCGTCGGGCGAAGGATTGGGTGCTTCGGTGCGACATGCTCGGCACTGCACGACCGCGTGCGAGGCCTGCATGCAAGTCCTTGAACTGGCGCGATTTTATCACGCGACACCGAATGTCGCCGACGCCAGCTGCCCCACGCGCGCGGCTTCAACTGCATGGCAAGCCGAAGTGACGACTTGTCCGCCAAACGGAAAAGCCCCAGGGAATCTTGCGATTTCCTGGGGCTGAATCCTGGTGGCCTGGGGCGGAATCGAACCACCGACACGCGGATTTTCAATCCGCTGCTCTACCAACTGAGCTACCGGGCCAACGAAGAACGAAACTATATCAAGCGATCCGCAGTTCAGCAAGCCCCTTCATAAATAATTTGCCGGGCCGCGTTCGCATGCAACACGTGGCGCTCACTCCCCTTTGTTCTTGCCGAGATCGACGCCGAGTTGCTTCAGCTTGCGATAAAGATGCGTGCGCTCGAGACCGGTCTTCTCCGCGACACGCGTCATGCTGCCGTTCTCGCGCGCGAGGTGATATTCGAAGTACGCGCGCTCGAACGCATCGCGCGCATCGCGCAGCGGAATGTCGAACGAGATCGACGCGGTTTGCGCGGCGAGCGCGCCGCCGCCGACGCCATCGGACGACAGTATCGGCAACGCGGCCGCCGACGCGACTGACGATGCGCTGACCGGCAACGCCGGCTTCGCAGCCACGCCGCCAGGCACGGCCGCCGCGTTACCACGCGCGAGTCCCTGCTCGACCGCCTTTAGTAGCTTCTGCAACGCGATCGGCTTTTCGAGGAAGTTGAGCGCGCCGATCTTGGTGGCCTCGACCGCGGTGTCGATCGTCGCGTGACCGGACATCATGATCACGGGCATCGTCAATTGACCTTGCGCGGCCCATTCCTTGAGCAGCGTCACGCCGTCGGTGTCCGGCATCCAGATGTCGAGCAGCACGAGGTCCGGCGCCTGACGCAGACGGAACTCGCGCGCCTCCTGCGCGTTTTCAGCGGCCTCCACGACGTGTCCCTCGTCGCTGAGGATCTCCGAGAGCAGTTCCCGGATGCCCATTTCATCATCTACCACCAGGATGGTTGCCATTTACGCTGCCCTTGTCTGCACTGTTGCTTTTGTCGTTCCCTGCGACGCGCCGCCGTGCGCCGGATGGGCACCCGAACCAGGTGCACCCGGCTGCGCGGAGTCGTCCGCCAGTTGAAGGAAGAGAATCGAAATCTGCGCGCCTTCGATCACGTCGCCGGCCTTCATGCGATTGCGAATGTCGATGCGCGCGCCATGTTCGTCGACGATCTTCTTGACCATCGCAAGTCCCAGACCCGTACCCTTGGCCTTGGTCGTCACGTACGGCTCGAACGCGCGTGTGAGGATACGCGCGGGGAAGCCTGGTCCGTTGTCCGACACTGTCAGACGGACCGCGACGCGCGCCTTGCCTTGCGCGTCGGGGTCTCCGTATTCTACTGTCCTCGTCTCGAGCAAAACACGCGGATGCGCGACTTCGGCGACCGCGTCCTGCGCGTTCTGCAGCAGGTTGTGGATCACCTGACGCAACTGCGTCGCGTCGCCGCGTATCGCGGGCAAGGCCGCCAGCTCGACCTGGATCGCGCCCTTGCCTTCTTCGATACCGTACAGCGTGAGCACCTCGCTGACCAGACCATTCAATTGCAGATGCGCGAGTACCGCGGGCGGTGTGCGCGCGTAGTCGCGGAAATCGTCGACCATCTGCTTCATCGCGGCGACCTGATTGACGATCGTCGTCGCGCCGCGCTTCAGCACGTCCGCATCCGACGGCGCGAGCTTGTCGGCGAGTTTCATCTGCAAACGCTCGGCCGACAGTTGAATCGGCGTGAGCGGATTCTTGATCTCGTGCGCGAGGCGCCGCGCGACTTCGCCCCATGCGATCGAACGCTGCGCGGAGATCACGTCGGAGATGTCGTCGAACACGATCACGTAGCCCGCGGTCTGCCTGTCTTCAGCGTCGCGCTCGTTCGCCGCGAGGAGGCGCGCGCCGCGCACGAGCAGCGTGAGCGGCTCGGTTTCGCCGGGCACCGGCACCGAGAACTGCTGCTGCCAATGGCCGTTGTCGTCATGGCCGTCTTCACTCGCCGCTTCGCGATCGGCGAATGCCTTGCGCACCATCGCGCCGAATTCGCCGAGCACGCCGATCTGATCGAGCGACGAGCCGAGCACCGTCTGGAACGGCTGACGGAAAATCCGCTCGGCGCCTCGATTCGCGGTGGTCAGCCGGAATTGCCGGTCGAACACGAACACACCCGCGGTCAGGTTCGCGAGGATGCTCTCGAGATACGCCTTCGAATGCTCGAGCGCGATACGATTTTTCTCGACCGCCCCGCGCGCCTCCGACAACTGCCGCGTCATCGCATTGAACGACTGCGTGAGGAAACCGAGTTCGTCGCGCGACTTGATCTCGCGCTTTGGCGTGTAGTCCCCCTCGGTGATTTCCTTCGTGCCCTGCGCGAGCAGGAATAGCGGCCGCGCGAGCTGATTGCCGAGCGCCAGCGCGAGCATCATCGCGATGAAAGTCGCGAGAAACAGCGACAGGGTCAGCGTGCCGATGTACATCTTGCGCAAGCCGGTGCGGCCGAGCGCCTTCTCCTGATACTCGCGATACGCGCGCTGCACCGAGTCGGCATTGCGCGCGAGTGTCGTCGAGACCGGCTGCGTCAGTTGCAGGAAGCGCTCGGCGGGCTGCAACAGCGACGCGTTCGCATCGGGAATACGCTGCACCACGCGCAGACGCAGCGCTCCCTTGCCGCCGTGCGCATTCGGATCGCCGTCCACTTCGCCTTCGATCGCCGCATAGCCGTGGCCACGCGCCTGCTCGATCATCAGCGGTGTCGGCAGATCGTTCGGCAGCAGCATCGCGTAGTTGCCGGACGCCTGCGCGACCACGTGCATGTCCGGCGTCGCGCCAGACATGCTGCGGGTCGGCTCGACGATCGTCGCGTCCTGCACACCGAACTGGTCGCGCAAACGCAGCAGCGTCAACGTGGTGCCAGCCGCATCCGCGCTCGCGAGCTGCTCGGACATCAGACGCGCCTTCGTCTGCAGATCGGACAGCGACGCGTCGAGCATGCCACGCCCGAGGTTGAGGCCGGACGCGAGCGCGGTTTCGACGTTCACGTCGAACCACGACTCGATGCTGCGTGACACGAACTGATACGACACGATGTAGATGATGCCGCCCGGCACCACACCGACCAGCGCCATGAAGAACGCGAGCTTCGCGAGCAGCCGTGTGCCGAATTTCCCCGTGCGTAATCGCACGATGATGATGACGACGAGCGTCACCACCACCAGCAGAAAGATCAACGCGACCGCGACGTTGGCCGCATACAGCCACTGGTAATAGCGGTCGAAGAATTCGGTGTTCGCGCTGGCGGCAGCCAGCAACACGAGCAGCAACACGGCCGTCACCGCGACCGTCGACACGAGCACGCGCACGACGATGCTGCTGACACTGGTGGAAGATGAGCGCACTTTATTTAGCACGATCGGCGGCCGTGAAAGTGAAGCGCTTCCAATCGGAGGCGAGGTTCCAGTCGCGGTTGTTCACCGCGTCGATCTGGAACGGCTTGGGCATCAGCCCGATGTCGAGTTGCATGCGCACGGACGCGTTATAGGTTTCGCCGACCCGCACCTGATTGCGGTCGATCACGTGCCACGACGTCACGTGCTTGATCACCGCGAGCGCATCGTTGAGCGTGGAAAAGCCCAGCTGCAAGCCGCCCGACTGCACGCTCGACACGCGATATTCGCGCGTGAGTGGCTGGAACGACAGCCGCAAACTTTGCGACACGCTGACCGGCTGCTCGTCGAACCAGTACCAGCGCGGTCGGCTCAGTTCGAAATCGGTCGTGAAATAAAGCGGAATGCCTTTGTTGACCGCGTCTTCGAGATTGCTGTTCAGCTCGAATTCGAAATGCGCGTCGAGACTCCAGCCGCCGTTGTCGGCCTGCAGCGACGCCCGCTGCACCGCTATCGAGTCAGCGTGCGCCGCGCCCGGCCCTGCAAGCCAGACGGCCAGCGCGATCCAGAGCACGGCAGCGAGCCGAAGCGGGAAGAAGCGTTTTATGGTCACCGTTTCTGAAAGCGCGCGTAGAAAAATCCGTCGTGGTCTGAGTTCGTGCCGGCGCTGAATTCAGCGGGTCGTCCAGCATGAGAACCGGCCGATGGGTCGGCGGGCGCGCGGGCAGCTGAGGGTAAAAGCTGCCCCGGCGCGTCCAATCGTACCGCATCCTGGTGCTGGTTTCCAAACCACTGTGCCTGCAACTCGCCCTCTTCGGGGAAGATCGAACAGGTAACGTAAAGCAACTCGCCGCCCGGTTTCACGAGCGGCCACAGCGCGTCGAGAATGCGGCCCTGTTCGGCGACGAGCGCGGCGATATCGGACTGACGACGCAGCCAGCGAATATCCGGATGACGCCGCACGATGCCCGACGCCGAGCACGGCACATCGGCGAGGATGCGGTCGAACGGCTGGTCGAGGTCGTCGTGCCATTGCGCGGGGTTGCCCGCGTCGCCGATGCGCACTTCCGCTTCGAGCTTCAGACGCCGCAGGTTTTCGCCGATGCGGCGCGCGCGAGACGCATCGCTTTCGAGCGCGACCACTTGAATGTTGGCGAGTTCGAGCAGATGCCCGGTCTTGCCGCCAGGGGCCGCGCATGCGTCGAGCACGCGCATGCCGTCACGCACGCCAAGTAATTGCGCGGCGAGTTGCGCACCTGCGTCCTGTACGGACACGACACCATCGCTGAAGCCCGGAATGCGCTCGACCGGCATTGGCGTCGCGAGCGTGACCGCGTACTCGCCAGCCTTGCTCGCGGCGATCTGCTGGCGTTGCAGCACTTGCAGATAGGCGTCGACCGTCGAATGGCGCGCGTTCACGCGCAACGTCAGCGGACCTTGCGTGTTGCCGGCGGCCAGCACCGATTGCCACGCCTCGGGCCATGCGCGCTTCACCGCGTCGATCCACCAGGCCGGATAGTTCCAGCGCGCGACTTCATCGGCTTGCACGGAGGCGAGCAACGTGTCGCGCTCGCGCAAGAAGTTGCGCAGCACCGCGTTGACGAGCCCCTTCGCGAACGCGAACTCGCGACGCGCGCCAATCACCCTGACCGCCTGGTCGACGATCGTGAACGGCGTGTAGGCGGCGCTCGCTTCGTCGTCGACGAGCAGCGCGAGCGCGCACGCGAGCACATGCGCGACGTGCGGCGGAGGCGCCTTCTTCACCAGCTTCGCGATCAGCCACTCGGCGGTCGCGAGACGGCGCAGCGTGCGATAGGCGATATCCTGCACCGCGCCGCGCGCCGCTGCGGCGTTGTCCTCGGGCACCGCCACGAAAACGCTTTGCAGCGCCGCGGGCAAGGCCGCGCCGAGACGCACGGCGCCGACGGCCTGGGCCGCGCAATCGAGTGCGAACCCGAGCGATTCGGGCGACAGTTGCAGCGTCGACAAACGGGATTCGCGCGAACGCGCCGACGAGGAAGCAGAACGCGAAGAAGGCTTTGGAGTCATGAAGGGAGCAAGGGCAAGCCGCACGGTGCGCGCGGCGCAATCAGCGCACATTGTAGCGTGGCGCCGGTGGGGCGCCGCCATGCGTGGGTGGTGGCCGCAGACGCTGTCGCGCAGTGGCGACGAACGGTGTGAAAAAAGCGGGCCTCGCGGGCCCGCTCTTCAGTACTTCAGGCTCGACGCGCCGAGCGACGCGGCGCCTCAGTCGAAGCGCCCGGTGCGCGCCATTTCCATCAAACGCGCGATGCGTTCCTCGGTCGCAGGGTGCGTCGAGAACAGACTCGCGATACCGCCGCCCGACAGCGGATTCATGATCATCATCTGCGCGGTGGCCGGATGCGCCTCGGCCGTCGGGAACGGAATGCCGCTCGCATAGCGATGGATCTTGTCGAGCGCCGACGCCAGTGCCTGCGGGTCGCCCGAAATCTGCGCGCCGCCCCGGTCGGCTTCGAATTCGCGCGCACGCGAAATCGCCATCTGGATCAACGCACCCGCAATCGGCGCGAGCAGCGCAACCGCGATGCTCGCGATCGGGTTCGCGGGACGGCCGTTTTCGTCGCGGCCGCCGAAAAACATCGCGAAGTTCGCCAACGCGGAAATCGCGCCGGCCATGGTCGCCGAAATCGTCGAGATCAGAATGTCGCGATGCTTCACGTGCGCGAGTTCGTGCGCCATTACGCCTCGCATTTCGCGCTCGGACAGTACGCGCAGAATGCCGGTGGTCGCTGCGACTGCCGCATGCTCCGGGTTGCGGCCGGTGGCGAACGCGTTCGGCGCGTCTTCGTTGATCAGGTAGACGCGCGGCATCGGCAGGTTCGCGCGCGTGGCGAGATCGCGCACCATCCGATAGAACTGCGGCGCGCTGTTTTCGTCGACTTCCTGCGCGTTGTACATGCGCAGGACCATCTTGTCGGAGAACCAGTACGAGAAGAAATTCATCCCAAGGGCGATCACGAGCGCGACCATCATGCCGCGCGACCCGCCGATCATCCCGCCGATCACGATGAAAAGGGCCGTAATCGCGGCCATCAACATCGCGGTTTTCACCCAGTTAAACATGTCTGCAACTCCTTGCCCCGAGCGTGGCCTTCATCTCCGTGCCGCGCGATTGCGGCGCCAGATTGTAAGCGAAATGTTAGATAGTGGCGATGCGGGAAAATTCAATCATCGCGAGGCGCTCGCGAGTTTGATGCCCAGCCCGACGAACGCGCTGCCGACGCCGCGATCGAGCCAGCGCTTGACCGCCGGTTTGCCCGAGAAACGCTGCGTGACGCTGCCCGCGATCCACGCGACGAAGCTGTTCCAGACCATGCTCATCAGCACGAAGACCGCGCCGAGCGTGAGAAACGCGAAGGTCTTGTGTTCGCTGCCCGTCGTGACGAATTGCGGGAAGAACGACACGAAGAACAGCACGACTTTCGGGTTCAGAACGTTGGTCCAGAAGCCTTGCAGGAACAACTGCCGCAGCGACTTCGGCGTGGACGACGCGCGCGCATCGCCGACCGGCGCATCCGCGGCCGGTTTCGTGAAGATCAGGCGCACCCCCAGATAGATCAGATAAATCGCGCCGACGAATTTGACAATGGTGAACGCCGTAGCCGACGCGGCCAGCAGCGCGGTCAGTCCAAACGCGCAGGCAAGCGAGTGAATGCAGCAGCCCGCCGAAATGCCGAGCGCCGACATCAGCCCCGCGCCGCGGCCCTGGGCAACGCTGCGCCCGACGATATAAGCGGTATCCGGCCCCGGCGTAATGTTCAGGAGAAAAACCGCGACGATGAAAAACTCGAAATGGACGATGCCGAACATGTGATGCACCCTCGAAAACCTGGTCTGCTGCATGGAAGATTCTAACGCGCGTCGCGCTCGCGGCGGGCGCGGAGAACACCGGCCGAATGGACGATGCTCCGGCGTGCGAGACGCGCTTACTGCGCCTAAGGAAGCTGGAAGCGCTGGCCTGCGGCGAGCGGCGAGCCAGCAAGGAATTCGCGCACCGGCAGGCGCTTGCCGCCGGGCTTCTGCAATTGCGTCAGACGCAGTGCACCTTCGCCGCAAGCGACCAGCACGCCGTCGGGCGCAACCTCGACGATGGTGCCTGGCGCCTTGTTGCTGCCCGACGCCGGCTGGGCCACGGCGGTGGCGGCCCAGATCTTGACGGTGCTGCCGTCGTCGAGCGTGCCGGCGCCGCCGGGGAACGGGTCGAACGCGCGCACCTGACGCGCAAGCGCCTCGGCCGGCCGGCGCCAGTCGAGCGCCGCTTCGTGCTTGGCGATTTTCTCGGCGTAGGTCACGCCGTCGGTTGGTTGAGGGATCGACGTCAGCTTGCCGCTGCGCTCGAGCTCGATCAGTGCGTCGACGATCAGTTGCGCGCCGTCCCCGGCGAGGCGGTCGTGCAGCGTGGCGGTGGTGTCGTCGGCGGAGATGGGGGTGCGTACTTCGGAAATCATCGCGCCGGTGTCGAGTCCAGCGTCCATCTGCATCAGCGTGATGCCGGTTTGCGTGTCGCCCGCCTCGATCGCGCGATGAATCGGCGCCGCGCCGCGCCAGCGTGGCAGCAGCGACGCGTGGATGTTGATGCAGCCGAAGCGCGGAATGTCGAGCACTTCCTGGGGCAGGATCAGCCCGTAGGCGGCGACAACCATCACATCGTGCGGCGTCGCGCGCAGTTGCTCGATGCCGGCGGCGGCTTCCTGTGGATATTTGCCAGCGCGGCGCAGCGACGTGGGCTGCGCAACCGCGAGGCCGTGCTCCTGTGCGTAGCGCTTGACCGGACTCGCCTGCAGCTTCATGCCGCGACCCGCCGGCCGGTCCGGCTGCGTCAAGACGAGCGGCACGGCAAACCCGGCGCCATGAATCGCGGCCAGCGCGGCCGCGGCGAATTCCGGTGTGCCGGCAAAGATGACGCGCAACGAATGACTCATGAATGGGCGGTAGGCAAGTTGAAAGCGCGTTACATCGCGTGGGCGAGCTTCTTCATCTTGTTCTTGATGCGCGTTTGCTTCAGCGGCGACAGATACTCGACGAACACGTGGCCCATCAGGTGATCCATTTCGTGCTGAATGCACACGGCGAGCAGCCCCTCGCAATCGAGCTCGAACGTTTCGCCCTTCTCGTTGAGCGCACGCACGCGCACTTTCTCGGCACGCTCGACGTTGTCGTAGATCCCGGGCACTGACAGGCAGCCCTCTTCCGACAACTTCCTCTCATCGCTCGACCAGACGATTTCCGGATTGATGAACGCGAGCAGTTCGTCGTGCGTTTCCGACACGTCGATCACGATCACGCGTTCGTGCACGTCCACCTGGGTGGCGGCGAGGCCGACGCCGGGCGCCGCGTACATCGTTTCGGCCATGTCCGCGACGAGACGGCGGATACGGTCGTTGACCTCCGGGACTGGCTTCGCCACCTTGTGCAGCCGTTTGTCCGGGTAATTGAGGATGCTCAGTAAAGCCATGATTTCGAGTGTGATTTGAGACGCCGCCAACCGTTGGAGGCTCGCGTTGGCCATTTGGCCAGGTTGTGAGCCCGTCGTAATACGCAGAGGATAGATGATGTCGAACCGGTTCGATTCAACGCGCCTCGTGCGCCCGACGACGAACCCGCGCCGGTAAGCGCGGCGCCGCGATTATTCGCGGCTCATTGCCGTTTTATTTCCGCGTTTTTATTTCGGATGATGAAAATTTTAGCATGGCGCCCGCCTGCCCGCAGGCCCCGCCAGAGGAGCGACCCGCATGCAGAGCTTGCCCGCGACCCGTATCGAACTTGCCGCCTGGCTGCGGTTGTCACTTGCGCCGGGCCTAAAACCCGCGGCGTTGCGCCTGTTGCTGGGCGCATTCGGGCTGCCGCAGGCGCTGTTGGCGCAGTCGCCGGAGACGCTCGCGGAGGTCGCCGGTGACGCCGCGGCGCGCGCGGTGCTGGCGCCGCCGGGTCCAGCGTTCGACGGCCAACTCGATGCAGTGCTCGCATGGCGCGAGCAGCCGGGCAACCAGATCGTCACGCTCGACGATCCCGCCTATCCGCCCGCGCTGCTGACGATCCCCGATCCGCCACCGCTCCTATATATAAAGGGCCGGCTTGATTTGCTGCATACGCGCGCGGTCGCGCTGGTCGGCAGCCGCAGCGCGACGCCGCAGGGCATCGAGGATGCGCGGCGGTTCGCGCGAGAGCTGTCGACGGCGGGCGTGACGGTCGTATCGGGGCTCGCACTCGGCATCGACGGCGCCGCGCATCGGGGCGGGTTGGAAGGTGTCGGCGGAACGGTCGCGGTGGTAGGCACCGGCGCGGACCTCGTATATCCCGCCGCGCATCAAGCGCTCGCGCGGCAGATCGCCGCGCAGGGTGCGATTCTCTCGGAGTGGCCGCTCGGCACGCCGGCACGCGCCGCCAACTTCCCACAGCGCAACCGGCTGCTCGCTGGGCTGGTCAGCGGAGTCGTGATCGTCGAGGCGGCTATGCGTTCCGGTTCGCTCATTACCGCGCGGCTTGCCAATGAGATGGGGCGCGACGTGTTCGCGTTGCCCGGATCGATTTACGCGCCGTTGTCGCGCGGCTGTCATCGGATGATCAAGCAGGGAGCGCGGCTCGTGGAAACGCCTGACGAGGTGCTGGAGGAGCTCGGTTTTGCCCGGCGGCCGGCGGGCGATGCGAGACGCTCGGCGAAGCGGGCCGTGCCGCTGGAGCATGCGGGTTTGCACGTTTCGTCGGGTGGGACCGCTTTGCCCGCTACGACCGCAGCCTTCGCCGACTCACCGGCGTCCGGGCCGGCCCCGCAGCCGGCGCTCGCCCCTGACTCACAGCGTCTGCTCGCCGCGCTCGGCCATTCGCCGACCACGCTTGAAATTCTCGCCGCCCGTACCGAGATGGAGAACGCCGCCCTGCACGCCGCCTTGCTCCGGCTCGAACTCGCCGGCGAGGTCACGCTGCTGCCCGGCGGCCGCTTCATGCGAGCCCATCATGACTGAGCCGAGACTGACCGGCGTCAATGCAGATTGGCAACTTTTCGCGACCGGCCATGCTACATTCGCGCCAAAGCACCCGACAAAACACACAAGGAAATCACTTCATGCCCGCGCTGAACCTCGACACCGACCAGGACCGGATCGCCGAGCGCGTCAACGAACCCGACACGCTGTTCGTTGCATGCCTGTGCGCGGAGTGGTGCGGAACGTGTCGCGAGTACCGGGACTCCTTCAACCAACTGGCCGAGCGGCACCCGGAAGTCTGTTTCGCATGGATCGACATCGAAACTCATGCGGATCGGTTCGACGATCTGGACGTCGAGAATTTCCCGACCGTCCTGATCGAAGACTCGGTGACGACACGGTTTTTCGGTACGGTTTTGCCACAGGTGTCGATCGTCGAGCGGATGCTGTCGGATCTGACCGCGCTGCCCGGCGTAACCGGTGCGCCAAAGCTGCGGCCGGCGCTGGCGGTCGCCTGAAGGCGGCCTCGCGCGCCGCCCGGTCAAACGGAAAGCCTCGCGACGCGCGGCTTGCGGCACAGGCCCCCGCCGATCATTTGGGACAGCATCGCGGCTGGCATCGCTGTCCGCACGCGGCGTTTGCCGCAGTTGCTCAACCTCTGGACGCGCAATTATGATGACGCGCTTTTATGGCACTTGACCCGTTGGGTTCGCACCTTGTGCTATAAAGCGGTCGTTATTGGGTCGAAAGAGGTCTCAAGCGAGCGTCGCGCGCCATGTTGGCCCTCAAGGCCACCAACCCGGATCTACCAACCTCACATCGAGTCATGTCCAAAGCACTGATCATCGCCGAAAAGCCTTCTGTCGCGAACGACATCGCGCGCGCTTTGGGCGGCTTTACCAAGCATGACGAGTACTACGAAAGCGACGACTACGTCCTTTCGTCGGCAGTGGGCCACCTGCTGGAAATCGCCGCGCCCGACGACTACGAAGTCAAGCGCGGCAAGTGGAGCTTTGCCAATCTGCCCGTCATTCCTCCGCATTTCGATCTGAATCCGATCGCGAAGAGCGAGTCGCGCCTGAAGGTGCTGACCAGGCTGATGAAGCGCAAGGACATCGACCGTCTGATCAACGCATGCGACGCGGGGCGCGAGGGCGAACTGATTTTCCGCCTGATCGCGCAGCACGCGAAAGCCAAACAGCCGGTGCAACGGCTGTGGCTGCAGTCGATGACGGCCGGCTCGATCCGCGACGGTTTCGCGCGTCTGCGCAGCGACGAAGAGATGCAGCCGCTCGCCGACGCGGCGCGTTGCCGCTCGGAGGCGGACTGGCTCGTCGGCATCAACGGCACGCGCGCGATGACCGCGTTCAACAGCAAGGGCGGCGGCTTTTTCCTGACCACGGTCGGGCGCGTGCAGACGCCGACGCTATCGATCGTCGTCGAGCGCGAAGAGAAGATTCGACGCTTCGTGCCGCGCGACTACTGGGAAGTGAAGGCGGAGTTCGTCTGCGCGGCCGGCTTCTACGAAGGCCGCTGGTTCGACCCGAAATTCAAGCGCGACGAGTTCGACCCGGAGAAGCGCGATTCGCGCCTCTGGTCGCTGCCCACGGCAGAGACGATTGTCGCGGCTTGCCGCGGCCAGCTCGGCACGGTGACCGAGGAGTCGAAACCGTCGACGCAGCTGTCGCCCGCGCTCTTCGACCTGACCAGTCTGCAGCGAGAAGCCAACGGCCGCTTCGGCTTTTCGGCGAAGAACACGCTGGGTCTCGCTCAGGCGCTGTACGAAAAGCACAAGGTACTGACCTATCCGCGAACCGACGCGCGCGCGCTGCCGGAAGACTATCTGGACACGGTCAAGCAGACGCTCGGCATGCTCAAGGAGAGCAACAACTACCTGCCGTTCGCGAAGCAGGTGCTCGACAAGGGCTGGGTGAAGCCGAACAAGCGCATCTTCGACAACTCGAAGATCAGCGACCACTTCGCAATCATCCCGACGCTGCAGGCGCCGAAGAATCTGTCCGAGCCGGAGCAGAAGCTCTACGACCTTGTCGTGAAGCGCTTCCTTTCGGTGTTCTTCCCGGCCGCCGAATACCGTGTGACGACGCGTATCACCGAGGTGGTCGGCCATCACTTCAAGACCGAAGGCAAGGTGCTCGTCGAGCCGGGCTGGCTGCAGATCTACGGCCGCGAAACCAGCGGCGATGACGCGAACCTCGTGCCGGTGCAGAAAGACGAAAAGGTCAAGACCGACAAGATCGCCGCACAGCAACTGGTCACGAAGCCACCGGCGCGCTACAACGAAGCGACGCTGCTGTCGGCGATGGAAGGTGCGGGAAAACTGGTCGAAGACGACGAATTGCGCGAAGCGATGGCGGCCAAGGGGCTCGGCACGCCGGCAACGCGCGCGGCGATCATCGAAGGTCTGCTCACCGAAAAGTACCTGATCCGCGAAGGCCGTGATCTGATTCCGACCGCCAAGGCCTTCCAGCTGATGACGCTGCTGCGCGGCCTCGGCGTGAAGGAGCTGACTGCGCCGGAGCTAACCGGCGAATGGGAATACAAGCTGTCGCAGATGGAGCGCGGCAACCTGCCACGCGACGCGTTCATGCAGGAAATCGCGCGCATGACGCAGACTATCGTCAAGCGCGCGAAGGAATACGATTCCGACACGATCCCGGGCGATTACGCGACATTGCAGACACCTTGCCCGAATTGCGGTGGCCAGGTGAAGGAAAACTACCGGCGTTTCGCGTGCTCGAAGTGCGAGTTCTCGATCTCGAAGATTCCGGGCGGCCGTCAGTTCGAGATCGCCGAAGTCGAAGAACTGCTGCAGAACAAGACGATCGGGCCGCTGTCGGGCTTCCGCAGCAAGATGGGGCGGCCGTTCTCGGCGATCCTGAAACTGTCGCTCGACGACGAGATCAAGAATTACAAGCTCGAGTTCGACTTCGGCCAGGACGCGGCCGGCGAAGACGGCGAGCCGCCCGACTTCTCCGATCAGCAGCCGGTCGGCGCGTGTCCGAAGTGCCAAGGCCGCGTTTTCGAGCATGGCATGAGCTACGTCTGCGAAAACTCGGTGGCGAATCCGAAGTCGTGCGACTTCCGTTCCGGCAAGGTGATCCTGCAGCAGGAAATCGCCCGCGAGCAGATGGCCAAACTGCTCGAGGAGGGTCGCACCGATCTGCTGACGAACTTCAAGTCGTCGCGTACCGGCCGTAACTTCAAAGCTTTCCTCGTCAAGCAGAACGACGGCAAGATCGGCTTCGAATTCGAGAAGAAGGAGCCGGCGGCGGCGAAGACCGCAGCGGCGAAGACCTCGGGTGCTCGTTCCGCGGCCAAGGCGATGTCGGAAGCGGACGAAGGTGATACCGCGGTGGCCGTGAAGGCCGAGCCGGCGGAAAAGAAGGTGGCGGCGAAGAAGGCGCCCGCCGCCAAGTCCGCGGCGGCCAAAAAGGCACCGGCGAAAAAGACCGCGGCGCGAAAAACCGGCTAGTAGGGCGAGATTCGGATCGGCGGCTCGCGGTGGCAGCAGGAATAGCTACATTAGCCACCGCAGTCGGCGATCCGTGCACAGCCCGCGGTGTAGTCCGCATCTGTCCAATCGGCATAGGGGGTAGCCAAGAGGCTACGCCCCTGCCACATACATGGACGCCCCCGTTTTGCCAGGCCTTCGTGAACGATGGACAGATGGGATGAGATTGCGGCCATACATCCGGACTGTTTGTGAGGCGGACGACGCCTCTGTCCCTGATGGAATCTGCTGATCGGGCTCTAATCACCACCTCGCGCTCGAAGCGCCTGTGGCAGGGCAGAGTTTCCCGATCCCGGTCTGACCTATCTTGCCATCACGTCACGTTTGCCCGAGCAACCTCTTGGGGAGAACCTGTTTTAAACCGATCAGATTACGCGCCGGCTTTGGACGGCGCGTAATCTGATCGGAACGTACTGCCTTGGGTCAGCAGCGCCCAGGCAATTCGAGCGTTTCGGTTGGCCACCGCCACCACGGCAACGTTCGTGTGACGTCGCGTCAGTAGGCGACGGAGCCAGCTCGAGGAGGCATCGTACTTGTTGGCAACGTAGCGGACGACAGCGCGCGCACCATGCACCATCAAGGTACGCAAATAGGTATCGCCGCGCTTACTGATTCCCTGCAGCGTCGGCTTGCCACCGCTCGAATGCTGCCTCGGCACGAGACCGAGCCAGGCGGCCAATTGCCGAGCGTTGCTGAAGCATTTGCCGTCGCCCACCGAGGCGACCAGAGCGCTTGCAGTGATCGGGCCGATGCCGGGAATCTCTGCCAGCCTGCGGCTCGCATCATTGATGTGATGCCAGGCTTTAATCTGCTTCTCGAGCTCTTCCACCTGCCGGTCCAGTTCCTTGAGGTGATCGGTCAGGCGCTGTATCAACAGCCGAAACGAGCCCGGCAGTTCGTTGCTGGCATCTTCAATGAGCTGCGGCACGTGCGGCGCAATGCTCGTAATCCCACGAGGAATCACGAGACCGAATTCCCCTAGCAGCCCGCGGATCTGGTTAGCCTGAGCAGTACGCGCGCGCACAAAGCCCTGGCGGGCACGGTGCAATGCCAGAACCACCTGTTGATCCATGTTCTTGACAGGCACGAATCGCATATTCGGCCGAGCTACGGCCTCGCAGATAGCTTCAGCGTCGGCAACGTCATTCTTGTTCGTCTTCACGTAGGGCTTAACGAACTGGGGAGCCATAAGCCGCACCGTGTGCCCGAAGGCTTGCAGTTTCCGCGCCCAGAAGTGAGCGCTGGCACAAGCCTCCATACCGACGAGGCACGCCGGAAGGTTCGCAAAGAAGGTGGCCATCTGGTGTCGCTTCAGTTGCTTCGTCAATACCGGCTTGCCGTGCTCGTTGACGCCGTGGACCTGGAAGACATTCTTGGCAAGGTCAATGCCGACTGTAGTAACGTTCATGATGACGCCTCCTCCGATGATGGTCGTGCTTCGACGCACTACCACTTTGGCACATCGATGCCGTTTCGGACGGGGGCGTCCATTCCATTACCACCCGGCATGCGGGTCCGCACCGGGCGGTTCGGGAAGTTGAGGTCAGGAGAGAGGGGGTAAGCCGAGTCGGTCAAACCATGCAATGGGCAGCACGCTGTTGAGCAACTTGCCGCTGTTGCGCCACCAGCGATGGCTGTTGGCCGCTACCTGTCGCGCAACATCATGGGTCGCACCCAGTGCGCGCAGCTCCCGATACATGGTCGTGCCGTGCTTCCAGTGCTTCAACTGGATCGCGCGCAGGCGATGGCGCACCCATTCGTCCAGTTCGCGCATCACGCCCGGCGTCTGCGCCAGACGGAAGTAGCCCTTCCAGCCCAGCAGGTAGGGGCGCAGCTTCTCCACCACCTGCGCCAGACTACGACCGCCCCGGCGTGTCAGTTCCCGCACGCGCTGCTTGAACGTGGCCAGTGGTTTGACTGCCACCTTGCGCTTGATCGCACGCCCCGCCGCTACCCAGAAGCTGTAGCCCAGGAACTTGCGACCGAACACGCTTGCCACCGCGCTTTTGGCTTCGTTGATCTTCAGGCGTAACCGCCCGTACTGCCGTCGCAACAGCGCCATCACCCGTTCACCCGCACGGCGTGAGCGAACGTACACGTTCGCATCGTCGGCGTAGCGCACGAAGCAGTGCCCCCGTCGCTCCAGTTCCTTGTCCACCTCATCGAGCAGCACGTTCGCCAGCAACGGTGAGAGCGGACCGCCCTGGGGCGCCCCCTCGTGCCGCTCCTGCACCACGCCATCGCCCATCACGCCCGCATTCAGGTACGCCCGGATCAGCCGGATGACGCCCGGGTCTCCGATACGCTTCTGCAGCCGGTCGATGAGAATGTCGTGATTGACCCGGTCAAAGAACTTTTCCAGGTCGACGTCCACCACGACCCGCCGCCCCGACTGCACGTACGACTGCGCGGCCAGCACCGCGTCGTGCGCACGCCGCCCGGGCCGGAAGCCGTAGCTGTGCTCGCTAAAGGTGGGGTCCAGTACCGGTTGCAGTACCTGCAGCAACGCCTGCTGGATCAGCCGGTCCGTCACCGTCGGGATGCCCAGCTCGCGCTCGCCACCATCCGGTTTCGGGATCGTCACCCGTCGCACCGGCATCGGCCGGTACGTCCCCCGCAGCAGTTGCTCCCGTATTGCCGGCCACGCTGTCACCAGATGTCGCGCAGTCTGGTCAATGTCCAGCCCGTCAACACCCGGCGCACCCTGGTTGGCCCGCACCCGTTTGAGCGCCTGCAGCAGGTTCTCTCTCGTCAGCGCTGCCCAGAGCAGCGCTGACCCTGTGCTCTTCGTCTCACACCGCGAGCCCCAGGCTTCGTCGCTCACGGCTTCACGCGCAGCTTCACCGCACGCCGCCACCGCTTGCCCCGCTCGCGCGGGCATCTGACGCCTTGCCTGTTGCGTCGGCATGTCGTTGAACACTCCTTCCCGTTCGGTCCTTCGCCACCAGCTTCAGCCTCGCCGGCCTGTCCTGTGGCTACTATGACCTCTGCTGAGACCTCGCTCCGGTTCAGCACCGTCGCCTTTTCAGGCATGAGGCGAGGCGTCCCCAGGTAAGAACGCACTCCTTCATCGCACAACCGCTGCATTTACGCCACGTCGCCTTGGTCACGGGAGCTTCGCGGTTTCCAGCCCGCTCGCCCTGCCTGGCAGCGCCTTCTATGCAGTTCCTGTTCATCGGCTCGCGATTTACGCTCCACGCTTCCTTCCCACACTCGGTCGCCCTCATGCAGTTGCGCTTCACTTCATTCGCTGTGACCAGCTTATGGCGGGACTTGCACCCGCAGGAGTGCGCCCATGCTGGGCGCACTGAAAAAAGGCGCAGTCACTTGAGGTGACTGCGCCTTTTTAATGCCGGCCCGCATCGCTGCGGGCTTCGACATTCAGAGATTTACAGCGGCGATAACGCCGTCGGGCGTGGACTGCGATTGGACGACTTCGTCATCGGCTTCGGCACGGCCGGCGACAGCTCGCTATCGAGAAGCCGCGACAGCGGCTCGGCGCCATCGAACGCTTCCGGTGCGCGCGACTCGGCAGTCTCGAACGCGGCCGACGTCGCCGGACGCTCCAGACCGTCCTTGATCCACTGCTCGCCGAGCACGCTGTTCGGCGTCTGGTTGAAGTGCTCGACCAGATGGTCGATGAACGTGCGCACCTTGGCCGGCAGGTGACGGCGGCTTGGGTACGCAATATTGATCTCGACCTGCGGCAAACGGTAATCGCCGAGCAAACGCACGAGCCGGCCGCGCGTCATGTCGCGACCGATCAGATAGCTCGGCAGAATCGCGGTGCCCATGCCGAGCAGCGCAAACTGTCTCAGCATCTCCGTGTTGTTCGCGACGATCACGTTCGACGGCCGCACGCGCACTTCGCCTTCCGGCCCCGTAAACACGCGTTCATCGCCCCAGTATTCGGATGGCAGGCTCAGGCACGGGTGCTCGAGCAGATGTTCGGGACGCGTCGGCATGCCATGCTTTTCCAGATAAGCCGGCGTCGCGCAGACGGTCATGCAGCCCGTGGTCAGACGCCGCGTAACGATACTCGCGCTGCGCATTTGCCGCGCGATCACCACGCCGACGTCGAAGCCCTCCTCGACGAGGTCCACCTGACGATCGACCAGCGTGACGTCGGGAATGACTTTTGGATAGCGCTCCGCGTACGTTTGCAGCACGGGCGCGAGGTTATGCAGCCCGAACACGACGGGCGCGACGATGCGTAGCGTGCCGACGGGTTCGTGATTGCGAGCGACCACCATCTGTTCGACGTCTTCCAGTTCGTCGAGAATCTGACGGGCGCGCTCGAGGTAGACCTGACCGGATTCGGTCAGCGACAAGCTGCGGGTCGTGCGATTGAGCAGCCGCGTACCAAGACGGCCCTCGAGGTCGGCAACGTGACGGGTGGCGACCGCGTTGGAAATATCCATGGCGCTCGCGGCGCGGGCAAAACTGCCGAGATCCGCCACCTTGACGAAAACTCGCATCGACTGCAAATGATCCATAGGACAACTCCCTGCCTTGTTACTGCTTCCTGACAATTGGTGAAAACCAGTGAAGCGAACTTGGAATTCTCCTACGACTCGCAAAATCGTGCAGAAGTTGCCCGCAAAATAGGAAATATTGTCAATTTTGGTACGACTGTGTCGATAAAACCGGGGTCCGACCAGCGATTATTCCCAAATCAAAAACAATCTGCTGCGCTGCAGCTTGCTCTGTCTTTTTTGTTCGAACAGACGCAACGGTCGTTCGGCCGTTCCGGAACTCGAAAAAACGGAAATAAACCGGGCGCCCAACGAAAAAACCGCCCGAGGGCGGCTTTTTATGCTGAGTGTGCACTCACATAATCAAGCTGTGAGTTTTTCCTCGAGCGCGCGCTTCGCCTCAGTCAGTGCCGGCGGCAGACCGTGTTGCAGCGTGTCAAACAGCTTCGTGTGCAACACGAGCTCGTCGCGCCATGCAGCGTCATCGACGGAAATCACCTGCTCGAACTGCTCGCGGCTGAAGTTCAGCCCGCTCCAGTCGATGTCCTCATAGTGCGGCGAAATGCCGAACGCATGCTCTTCGCCCTGCGCGGTGCCTTCGATGCGGCCGACCATCCAGCTCAGCACGCGCATGTTCTCGCCGAAGCCAGGCCACACGAACTTGCCGTCCGCGCCCTTGCGGAACCAGTTCACGCAGAAGATTTTCGGCAGCGTCGCGCTCAACTGGTGCAGACGCTCGCCGGTCTTCAGCCAATGAGTGAAATAGTCGCTCATGTTGTAGCCGCAGAACGGCAGCATCGCGAACGGATCGCGGCGCACCACGCCCTGCTGTCCAGCCGCCGCGGCGGTGGTTTCAGAGCCCATCGTCGCCGCCATGTAGACGCCCTCGACCCAGTTGCGCGCTTCAGTGACGAGCGGCACGGTGGTCGAGCGGCGGCCACCGAAGATGAATGCGTCGATTGCCACACCGGCCGGGTTTTCCCAGTCCGCGTCGATCGACGGGCACTGCGAAGCCGGCGCCGTGAAGCGCGCGTTCGGATGCGCCGCCTTGCGGCCGGTTTCCTTTGCCTCGGCCGGCGTCCAGTCCTTGCCCTGCCAGTCGATCAGATGCGCCGGCGGCTCGTCGGTCATGCCTTCCCACCAGACGTCGCCGTCGTCGGTCAGCGCGACGTTCGTGAAGATCACGTTTTCCTTCAACGTGGCGAGCGCATTGTAGTTGGTCTTTTCGCTCGTGCCGGGCGCTACGCCGAAGTAGCCGGCTTCCGGATTGATCGCGTACAGGCGGCCGTCCTTGCCCGGCTTGATCCACGCGATGTCGTCGCCGATCGTCGAGATTTTCCAGCCGTTCAGGCCCGCCGGCGGGATCAGCATCGCAAAGTTGGTCTTGCCGCACGCCGACGGAAACGCCGCCGCCACGTGATGCTTGCGCCCGTCCGGCGAGGTGACGCCGAGAATCAGCATGTGTTCGGCGAGCCAGCCCTCGTCGCGGCCCATCGTCGATGCGATGCGCAGCGCGAAGCACTTCTTGCCGAGCAGCGCATTGCCGCCATAGCCCGAGCCAAAGCTCCAGATTTCGCGCGATTCGGGGAAATGCACGATGTACTTGGTCTTGTTGCAAGGCCACGACACGTCCTGCTCGCCCGCCGCGAGCGGCGCGCCGACCGAATGCACGCACGGCACGAACTCGCCGTCCTCGCCGAGCACGTCATACACCTTGCGGCCCATGCGCGTCATGATGCGCATATTGGTCGCGACGTACGGGCTGTCGCTCAACTCGACGCCGATATGCGCGATCGGCGAGCCGAGCGGGCCCATCGAGAACGGCACCACGTACATCGTGCGGCCGCGCATCGCGCCATCGAACAGGCCGTCGAGCGTCGAGCGCATTTCGGCCGGGGCGATCCAGTTGTTGGTGGGGCCGGCGTCCTCTGCGCGCTGCGAGCAGATGAAGGTGCGATCCTCGACGCGCGCGACGTCGGACGGATCGGACCAGGCGAGATAGGAGTTGGGACGCTTGGCGGGGTTGAGTTTCTTCAGGGTTCCGGCTTCGACCATCTGTGCGCACAGGCGGTCATATTCTTCCTGCGAGCCGTCGCACCAGACCACTTTTTCAGGCTTGGTCAGCGCGGCGATGCGCTGGACCCAGTCGATCAGCTTGCGGTGTTTGATCCATGTGGGCGCCTCGATAGTGGGCTGGCCTTCGAACGAGGGATGATTCATCGACTTGTCTCCGTTTGAAGCAATAGAAAAACGGTACAAGCCCGGGGACGCTGCATGCGAGAGGCATTGAATTCATCGCGCCGACGTGTCAATTTTCCACTGGCGGCGCATGATTGCGCAGATCGTCCTGGGCCACACAGCTTGCCAGGCGGAGGCGCGCTTCCTACAAGGCTTCTGCAACCTTGTGTAAAGCGGCTTGCCTCAACACGCAACAAACTGCTAAAAACGTTCTCAATTCGCCCTCACGTAGCGTTGCCGTTCTTTTGTGTGCGACAGCTTCTACGGTAGGGCATCTAGCCAGACCAACGTGTGACCTAAGTCACATGGTGGGACAGTCAGCATAACATTCCGTTCGCACCAACGAGGTGCGCCGCAAATTACATACCATGAAGATTGCCATCCTCGACGATTACCAGGACGCCGTTCGCAAGCTCGACTGCTTTCAATTGCTGGCCGACCAGGAAGTCAAAGTATTCAACAATACCGTGCGCGGTCTCGGACAACTTGCGAGCCGTCTTGCGGAAGTCGACGCCCTCGTTCTGATTCGCGAACGTACCCGCATCACGTCGCAACTACTCGACAAGCTGCCGCGTTTGCGCATGATCAGTCAGACCGGCAAAGTGTCGAGCCACATCGATCTAGCGGCCTGTACCGAGCGCGGCATTGCCGTGCTCGAGGGCAGCGGTTCGCCGGTCGCGCCGGCCGAACTGACGTGGGCACTCATCATGGCCGCCCAACGGCGTATTCCGCAATACGTGGCAAACCTTAAACAGGGCGCCTGGCAGCAGTCGGGGCTGAAGACGTCGGCGCTGCCGCCGAACTTCGGTTTGGGGCAAGTGCTGCGCGGACAGACGCTAGGGATCTGGGGCTACGGCAAGATCGGCCGACTCCTCGCTGGCTATGGCAAGGCGTTCGGCATGAACGTGCTGATCTGGGGCCGCGAGCACTCGCGCGAAGCCGCTCGCGCCGATGGCTACAGCGTCGCGGCGAGTCGCGAGGAACTGTTCGAGACCAGCGATGTGCTGTCCCTGCATCTGCGTCTGCACGACGACACGCGTGGCATCGTCAAGCAGGACGATTTGATGCGCATGAAACCGACCGCGCTGCTCGTGAACACGAGCCGCGCCGAGCTGCTCGAAGAGAGTGCGCTGGTGAACGCGCTGTCGCACAACCGTCCGGGGATGGTCGCGATCGACGTCTACGAAAGCGAGCCGATCCTGCAAGGCTACAGCCTGCTGCGCATGGAGAACGTGATCTGCACGCCGCACATCGGCTACGTGGAGCGGGAGAGCTACGAACTGTATTTTTCGGCGGCGTTCAACAACATCCTCGCGTTCGATGCCGGCGATACCGCCAGTGTCGCGAATCCGGAGGCGTTGCAGGGCGGGCGTCGGCGGTGATTGGTCGGCGAGGCGGCCGGCGGATCAGATGTGTGCCCG
>NZ_VZQP01000063.1:0-39209 GCF_014397655.1 Paraburkholderia sp. UCT31 | reverse complement strand
GAGCAGGTTGCTGGGGCGGCGGAGGTGGAGGCGGATACTCCGGCGGGTGTGGCGGAGCCTCCGGCGGTGGCGGCGGTTCCTACTCGACCGGAACGCTTACTACCAGCAGCGTTACAAACACGGGCGATGGATACGTGACGATTACCAAGCAATAACCCGCTTTAGCATTTACGTCTCGGTGTTTCGCGTCGGCCAAAGCCGACTGCTGGATTTTCGTACGCCCGCCCATCAACGCGCGCTACGCTCCGCCTTCAGCTTCAGCGCTTGCGCAAGGAAATCCGAACAGGCCTTGCGCTCTATCAACGCAGGCGCCGGCACGGCTATTCCCAGCTGCTTCGCGATAGAAGCGGCGAACAGCACCTGCTTTTCGGTGGGGGGAATAACCGGTGGTCGCGACGTCAGAGAAGGTAACTGCGCCCGTATCGGACCACCGCGAGGCGTTGGGGATAACGAAGGGCTGCGGGGCGCACTCGCCGCGCGGAATCCCGGCATCTCCCGAGGCACGAGCTTCGGGTCGACCGGCCTCAACGGGCGTTTGCAGCCTGTGCAGATACGGCCCTCGCGCCCGGCCATTACGCGCGCGTGCATGCGCGAGCTTAGCTGGTAATCCTTGCGGCACCCAGTGCAGATATATGCGATTCGGTCAAGCGGCGGCCGGGTGCGCGAACGCGCCGTATCCATGCTATGCGTGCGCAATGGCTCGAGGCCAAACTTCCGCATCACGGACTGCCACTCGGTGCCGTGTGGCGAGATACCGGCGCCGAAAACGCTGTGCGCCACCAGGTGTGCGACTTCATGCGGCACAATCTGCCGAAGGTATTCAGATTCGTTTTCCATCAGCAGCAGTGCGTTGAACCGAAGCAGGTTCTCCGAATGATTCGCGGTTCCGCCGACCCTGCCACGCAGCTCAAAACTTACCGCCGGCATCCGTATGGGCGTCCGGGGTGCCGCGTACAGCTCTCGCGCGCGCTCAGTAAAATGCGCGACGCGCTCGAGCACCGCGCGACGTAGTGCGACGGGCACAGGAGGCGCGAGGCACCGGGATGGCGTCGCATCAACGGGCAAGGAGAGGGGCATTGTGGTTCAGTTGATTGTTGACGTCTATTTTAGCCAACGCCCGAATCCTTTACAACATGAATATCCCTGCGCATTCTTTACAGGCCACTAAAAAAGAAAACCCCGCTTGCGGCGGGGTTTGAATGATGAGCAGAGACCGCAGCGCTCAGACCTCTGCAGGAGCCACGTCGTGCGGAAGCTTACTCCGGTCCGCGACCGCCTTGTAAAGCCATGCAGTGTCCTGGTCGTGGTTGTAGTTGTAGGGCCTTTCCTCTTTCGAAAGCTGGCGCACCTGTTTCAAGGCATGGCCGCGTCGCACCCACTCAGGCATCGGACCGAAGCTCTCCGGGACGTATATCGCGACAAGGTCGTCGCACTCCTGCACTGACACGCCCATACGTTCCAGGAGCGGCGTTGAGCAGTCGCCTAATGTCGCAAAGCGCGACACCTTGATACGTGCTGGCGTCAGCGCGCCGCCCGGCGCGAGCCACCGGAGAGAGTCTGGCAGAACTTCGTCGACGAACACAAGGTCCTCTTCGTGGGCGGCCGGCTCCTTCATGCCATAGTCGGGTAATTTTGCGAGCAGGTACACGACCATCTGAAAATACGCGGCCGCGTTCGTGACACGGCACCGGGTCGGGTCCTCGTTGGTGAAGAGTCCCACGCGCTCGCCATCGAACTCGACGCGATAGACAGCGTCCTCCTCGGAATGTCCGAGTTCGAAGACAACGAGCCGCTTTTCGTCACGTACCTTGTCAACCACGTTATCCGGCAAACCGGCGACGAGGTCCTCGGCGTCCGCCAGCGGATAAAGGGCAAACAACATCTTTGGCAGATAGAAGCTGGTGTCCAGAGGGTTGCCCGGACGTTGCAGGATGTCAAGAATCTTCATTTTTGGCCTTGTGTTAAACGGTTTGAACGGCCGGATTACCGGTTAATCCGTATAGGGAGCGCCACGCACCGGCGCAAGGAGTAACGCGACTCCGTTGAGCAATGGCGCTTCGAGGGAGCTGCCCCTGCCGAGGTCGTTCACTGAAGCGGATAAAACGAATGCCGCGATTCGCTAGACGTCGCAGCCACCGAGCGGAGTCGTCCGATGTCCACAGCCTCTATCTGTCATACGCGCAAAAAATCTTTTGGCCAGACTGTCTTTCTGGTGAGCTGGATTTTGAATTCAATTTTACTGCCCTGCACGCTACTGATTTATCTACTGCAGCATGTGCAATGGAAATCGCTTTTTTGAAGCATAAGCATATTGTCCCCACCAGTAGTGCCTGTACGGAATGCGGTCCAGCCGATTCTTTCTGCTCGACGGGCAGCGATGCCTAGCGCGAGCACCCGCGTTCCCTGAGACGCAACTCGAGCTGGCGGCAAGCTAGCGTATCGCTCTCACCAGTACGGACGCCGCGCATAGCCAAAAGAAAAGGCGGAGAAAATCTCCGCCTTTCAAATCACGAAAGAAAGCTATTACAGTGCAGTCAGCGTCTCAAAGCAGCTCTGGACCCGACTACGTTCCATCAGCGCGCCATCCGGGATGAAGACCCACGCCACGTCGTACCAGCCATGCTTCTCGGGATTGCCCTGCAGTTCACGAGCAAGACC
The DNA here is from genome assembly GCF_014397655.1 of Paraburkholderia sp. UCT31. Classification (NCBI taxonomy): domain Bacteria; kingdom Pseudomonadati; phylum Pseudomonadota; class Betaproteobacteria; order Burkholderiales; family Burkholderiaceae; genus Paraburkholderia; species Paraburkholderia sp. UCT31. The sequence continues at coordinate 36,551 of NZ_VZQP01000063.1, read as the reverse complement.
TGCTCTGATACCGGGCCCGCTCTCCTCGAACGACCGGAGAGCCTCGAGTACCTTTTGGAGCCTTGCCTCGTACGCTTCCTTACTCACAGCGACGGCTTCACAAACGGGGTGCTCGAGCAACAAGCCTGCTTCTCCTGCGTAGACAACCACCGATGCACCGGTGGCACCAGCAGCACCACGGAGCCGTTCCCGCAACGCGACGTTACTCGTGAGACGCCCGACGATGGACGGCCATAACTGCGCTGCGCGTCCGTACACGTCTCCGCCGGCGTCGACGATGTGGGACATCGCCCGGATGCCGGTACTACCATCGGCAAACCGAACGGCTGTCGACGTCAACGGTTCCTCGCCGTGGCCACCATAACCATCTTGAGCGAAAGGCGCCGAAGAGTCCAACCCAGGCACCGCGTCCGTGACAGTGTCAATAACAGCCTCAATGTCATGGACCGCCGTACGCATCGACGACAGGAAGTCGTCGATGTCGTCGCCAGCTAACCGGGCCTCCAGCAACACGTACTCGAATAACGAGTCCTCTTCGGGAACCACATCCTCCTCGAAGCGGTACCTCGAATAGTCGCCCAACCCGTACTGTTTTGCTGCCAGCAACTGCAGCGGCGAGAATGGCGTGCGCACTGTCGATTCCGTGGATTTCGATGCGGGCTTCTCTTTTGAGATGCCTGCTGTCGTGGCCCACCCCTTGTGGCCTTGAATTTCCGCGATGAGCGAAAGCTTCTCGGCTCGGGACAGCTCGATACCGTAACGCGCGAAGATGAGGCCCAGGCGAGTTGCCTGTTGTTTCAGTTCCTGTGACATATCAAAGATTTCCTTAAGGTTGCGCAAGAGCGCTGATAAACGGGTCCTCGCGTTGCCGATTGCTCTTGCGTTAGCAAAAGGTCAATCTGAATGATGAAGTCCTGCGTGCATTTGGTTTACCGTCCGATTGCTCGGTGCGAGGGGAAGGCCCAGCACAGGGGGCCTGAGCCAGTATAGAGAGAAAATCGCGGGGAACTCTTGGGGCAGGGCACTCGTGGACACCACGGCGGCGAACTCGACGCGCATGAAAAAATCCCGCACGCAAACGCGGCGGGATTCAGAGTCAATCAACTTCTGGTTGGCCAATGGCGACTATCCTCGCCGGCACCGGTCTCTCAGGCTGTTTTCGATGCTCAGGGAGCAAGTCTTACTTTGGGCCGACTTTCCTGGTCCGCGTTGTAGGTGAAGTACACATCGACGCGCCGACCACACCAGTTCGGATGCAAGCTGTCCTGCTTGCCCCGGATGTCGTGTTTGACGAAATAGTCGCGCAGGCCCTGGCGGTAGTAGTCCTCAAGCTCGGCCGCTGTCCGACCGGGACTAGGACGGACCTCAAGCAGGATATCCACATCGCTTTCAGCGTGTGAACGCCCTGTGGCAAAGCTTCCGACCAGAAAAGCTCGAACGACATCCTTACGCAGTCGAACCAATGGGTGATTTTTGAGGATATCCACGATTTCGCGCTGCGTTGGTACTTCGAAACTCGACATACGTTGCTCCTGGAGTTGTCCTTATAACGCCGTGTAGAGAATCCGGGGGGCCGCCCTTGCAGTTCTATCCTCGAACAAAAAGACCGCGCAGCGTGAGCTGTGCGGTCTTGAATCAGAAGTGTTGCTTAAGCTGCCTGAAGTTCCGTGCGGTAATCCGATTCGTTGAAGGGAATGCCCGACGAACGCAGCACTCGACGTGCAAACGACAATACGAGGGGCGCTGCCATGTAGCCGAGTTCCCAGCTGATGTCCGTGATGCGGCCCGTTTCAGATTCGCGCTTCACCTCGCGTGCTTCGGCGAGAATAGAGTGATGAACCATGGCGTCTTTGAGCAGTTGGAAAGCCTTAGTCGCCTGCTCGGTTTGCAGCACCGGAACGTTTTCCACCTTCAGCAAAACCGTGTTGAAGTCGCCGTGATTGCACAGGGCAAAGCGGAGGTTCATGGAGTTCATGGCGTTTTTCCTTCAAAGTGAGTTGACCTACTAACGTGTAGTAAAAACGTGAGCTCACTCAGTCTCCATCGCGGGGCGGTCTGTTTCAGGCCGCCCGCGCTTCCTCGCATTGCTTGCGTTCTACCGGCTCAGCTCGGCGAGCTCGCTGCGGAATTGCTGCTCGTTGTGCTCAGTCGTGGGAACAACCACCGGCGGACGGCCCGGTTTCCACGCCTTCAACTTATCGAGGAACACCCGCGTGTTGCACGCGGTCGTTTTTGCTATGCAGTGGATGCCGTCCACGTAAATATCGAACTCCACCTCGAACTCCTCATCCCAGATGACGAGGCGCTGATTCTCGACATACGCTTCCCTTCCCGAAAGCACCGGGAAGATATCGCCGACCACCTCGCAGACTTCCTGCTCGTCCTCGCCCCACACCCGGTTGACGCCGAGATACAGCAGCCGTTCGACGAGAGCTCGCGTGAACGTCGCCTCGACCGCCAAGGGAAAGTCGAAGCGCACTCCGCCGGCCGGAACATGAGCCTGAAAAAGCACAGGCACCGGGTGCTGCAAGTCGGACTCTGACAGCATCGACCACGTACTGGTGTTCAGCAGACCCGCAAGCGTGTCCCAGTTTTTGTACCCCAGGACCTGGCTCAGCACTTCGAGCGACCCGCTGTGTGACATCATCTCCGGGCTACCCAGACGACCGCCTTGAGCACGGATTCGCGCCGCCGCTGCTTTTGCCCACTTCGCATCAATTTCCAATTGCATTTGTAGCTCCTGTTGAGGTCGCAGCCTCGTTGTATTGTCCTTTGGTGCGTGCATTGCCAAACAGAGGCTGCTGTCATCAGAAGATGAAAGTGCCGACTCCCCACTTCACCGTACCCTTGCGGGCGCACGCGACAGGCAGAGGAACGCCTTGTGTGAGTCTAGCGACGAGGGCGCGCCGTCTATCGGTCGAGCGAAGCCGCGCCCAGCCGCAGCGAATGCGGACGGCGGCAGACTTGGCTGATGAGCCGCGAGAGAATCGTGCAGCTTTCGGACGAGGCGAGCTCAGAAACGGACAGGAATCGGACACCCTGCCTAAAAGCAGGAGGAGTATCACCCCTAAAACGGACACCTGCTCGGGACGCGGACGCGACCATCGCTGAAGCGTCGCGAGAGGCGCGCCAGGCAGTAAAAATCCCTCGAAGCGTCGCTCCGAGGGATGGAATAACATCGATGCTGCAGGGATGTCGCCGACAGCGCAATGCCGTCAGGCAGCCTCAAGTTCCCGGTTCAGCGCCTTGTTTTGCAGGGCCTCGTCGACGATGTAGCGCGCCGTCTCTGCGCAATCCAGCGCTTCGATACGCGAGAGCATCTCGGAGACGTCGCTCGTAAAAGCCTCGTCACTGTAGTTGAACGGGTAGTAGCCTCCCAGCACCAGCGCCCCGAAGCCAGTCAGGCTCATGCTGACGGACACGCCTGCTTCGCCGTCAGACGTCGACGAATCGCGCACATCCGAGTCCCCGAGCGTGAACTCGATACTCAGAACGGTTACGCCTCGCGAGTCAGTCAGGTCAACGACCATCCTGAACTCTTCGTCGCCCGCCTCATAAGCCTTCGAAACATTGAGACTTGTGGACTCGCGCAGCAGAGCGCTGAGCGTTTCGAGTTTGGCGGTCATCGCCGGTTGTGCTTCGTTCCAGAATACGTTGTAGCCTGCCAAGTCCATGTCACTGTCCTTACCGTTGTGAAAGAACAGTCTAGTAACTGGCAGCATGGCACTTATGCGGGTGGCCACCACCACTTCCGCGCGGGCGGCGCGACCACCTTTGTGTCGAAACGAGGAAAGTATTCCCGACACACAACCAACATTGCCTCAGGCGTTCCGCGAACGGTAATGCCTATTCGAGCGATTTCACGCCGGCGCCTGCGGACATCAAATCGATACCGTTTGACGTTGTCCGCGCCGCGTCGAAACAGCCAGACGACACCGATAGCCAACGCTGTCTCCAGCTCGACGTAAAACGAGCCGGGACCCGGAGACAGGAACTCCTCGTCACCGAACTTCGCCCAGACGAAATAGCCGGACGAGCCGACCTCCGGTTCTTCGATTTGGGCGAGTGTTCCGTCCACGTTGCCTTGTCCCGTTGAGTTAGGGAAAACGCTGTCGTAACGCGGCGCTACGGCGCGCTAACGTCCAATGGGCTGCGGTATCGCTTTGCGGTCGCCTCGAGGATGGCGATGATAGGCAGTTCCGCAAGCTGCACCTGATATGCTCGAATCAGGCGATGGTTCCCGTCGCCCACCACGAAGTTATATCCGCATTCCAGGTCGGCCAGTTCAATCGTGCCTTGGTCGTGTCCGACGTGAAGCAGGATGATTGGCCGTTCGAGGTCGGTCTCCCGCAATGTCGATGCGTAGGACACGTCCACATCGATAGACGGCGCGGTGCCGACAGGAAGCGCGGGATGCGGTGCTCCCTCCAGAAACGCGCGATAGACTTCAATCTCGTGGCGATTCAGAAAAGTACCGAGGCCCGTGATTGCGCCGCGCTCGAGGTCTTGAAGTAAAGCGCTGATGTCGTACACGTCCTGATGCCAACGGAAGGTCTCTGACCCGCGCCGCCGTAAGTCTGCCACCGCCTGCATTGCATGCTCCAGCCGTCCACGAATTTGCAAGCGTACCTCAAAGCACGCCCCCGAGACGGTCGACGACCGAACAGACAACTATCTTCTCATCGCTCGCCACGCCGATGGCGGTTTAATGTGGACGGCGTCGGAATCGATAGACACCATCGAACGTCACGTTCATACCACCACACTGTCCGTCGTCTGCTGCCACCAGAAGATGCCCCACGAGGCGCAGAGCGACTTGACAGGAGTAGGGCGCTTGGGCGTTCGCGCTCGTTGAAAGGACGCCGTCTGATGGAGTACCAGTGAGTCCGAAGTCTCCGAAATGGTTCCCCCATATCGCGTTACCCGTAGCCGACAGGCTCTGCCCCGATAGCGATTGAATCTTAATTTTGGCGTCTTCATTCTGCCAAACCCCGACCCATCGATTGGTGAACTCGTCCCACGAGTCTTTACTTTGCCATCGTCGGTCTGGCAGCCAGCCGTACCAAACTTCGAGCGGGCGCTTTCCGGGGACAGCGACACAGACCCATGAATCGTTGCGGCCAAGTTCGACACCTTGGACCGCACTTTCCAAGGGCGATGTCCCTCGAACCCAACAATTTGCGCCGCCGTCGCACGCTTCCTTTGGTAGGGTGCGCAGGGATATCGCGGGACCCGCCGAAATTCGTCCTGCGCTCGCGGCTTGCACGCGCGATGCCACACTGGAGGGGTATCCTTCGTGCGGGGAACAAGCTGTCAGCTCCCTTGCGGAAATATCGCGCATTAGAAAGACAGCGGACATTACAACGGCTATGCGGCAGAGGTCTTTTATCATTCAACGATGGTTAGGGCTTAAAGAAAACTCCCCGGCCGAAACGGCGCGGGGAGCGGAAATTAGCTACTGTTTCTAGAAGTGGCGGTTGAAACGCCAATACACCGTTTCGCCCGGTTCGTACTCGGCGTGCTCTCCATAAGCGACCACCTCGACCTCGTAAAAATCCGCGAACTTTGCGTCGTCCGCATACGACTTGGCGTCATCCAGCTTGTGGAAGCCGTCGAGAATCTCGGCGGCAAGGTCGGGACCCTCGTAGTTTTCCTTGGTGCTGTATGCATTGACGTCGAACCAACCACGCACCTCCCCGTTCGTCGGTTCCGGTTTTGCACTGGACACCGGGCTAACCGGGAGAGGCACCCACTGCGAATGCGCTCGCTGCCAGGCGGGGACCTGGATTTCGCCGCCTTCCATCGTGTTGAGCACGTCGGTCAGCTGCTCGTTGAAGTCGACGTTGTACGCCGCACAGTATTCCAGAAGTGAGCCGAGCAGCTGCCAGACCTGGATGTGCGGCGCGCCCTCGATACCGAGCGCGTTGGTGTGTGCGTCGACCGCCGCTTTGCCTGCTGCTACCGCTTTCTGATTCGCATGTTCCATAGAATTTCCTCAAAATGTTCGACTAGGCCTACTCGTTCGTGTAGTCACCGTCCAACGGCCGCAACGCGAGTGGCGGCGCGCTTCAAACCCACCCGTAATCGAGGTGATAAATCAGCAGCCACTCGCCGGACTCCCGGCCAAGCTCCTTGATGGCAAACTTCCGGGCTTCGCGGGCGGACTCCCGGTCCTGCGCCGGCGTGCCGCAAACCCACATTACGGGGTATTTGCTTTCGTGCGCCGCTCGCAGTTTCAGGAGCGAACCCACTTCAAGCCCCCAGTCGATTTCGACACCGAGGAGGGCGGTCGTCTGGCTGCCAAAAATCGCGACGTCTAGCCGACCATCAATGGTCTCGCCATTCCTCGCATACTTCATGGGAGCGCGCTCCAGCGCCTGCCAGCCTTTCTTCTGTGCAAGCCATGCGATAAGCGTGCGCAATTTCTGGCGTGTCGCCGTCCGAGCCTCACTGTTTTTTTCCGCCTCCTTCTTCGCATGCGCCCACAGCTTTGGTAGCGCGTAAGCGAGTTCGCGATGGGCGTCGGTATAGCGGGGGTCCGGCCGATTGTCGGCCGACTTCGGAATGACGTTTATCGGCGAGGTGCTGTCGGCGGCGCGGACGTTCTTGCGGGCCGGGGGACTTGACGGCGCCGTCGTGCGTGAGGCAGCGTGGGGTTCAGACGGGGTTTCGCCGGTTGTCGACAAGGCTGTGGCCGCCTGTGCGGGCGGCGACTTAGGGGCTTCTTTGTCGCGAGGCTTCGTCGACGCGGCAGCGGCGCCTAACAGCGAATGCAGCTCGGACTTGTCCAGTATCATCGCGCGGCTCCGGAGGGGATAGATACCCTGTATAGGCCATTGGCACACCGGCGCGCCAATACACATGCGTTTACCCAACTGGGGAAAACCTCCTTCGGCCCCCGCCTCGCATGAGCTTAGGTCGCTCCGCTCCGCGTGGGCGGCGCGAGAAGAAGGCATGACCGAAGAGTAGGGCGCGCAGGCTGGCGGGCTAGCTGACGGATAAGCACCATCGCTAAACCTACACGACGGCGCTTCCTACTGACCGGCGGCGCGCTCACACCATCTCAACGAAACAGAATACTTACCACGCACATCATGTCGGATAATGCTTCCACCTCAACCCCAGTCAAACCCATGTCGTTCCGTGAGAGCTTCGGCATGGCCGCCGAAAAGCTTGGTCCCGTGACGGTCTTCACCGCATTGCTGGCGGTGGCCGTCTACTGCGGACTCAAGACAGGCGACGGCATCCACGCACCTACCGCTGGCGGCGCGCCGGCCACAGCTTCCGCAAGCAAAATAAAGCCGGCGGACGGGAGAACAGCTCGAGGCTAGACGACTTCCAACGGCTTGATTTTGATGCCGACGGCCTCGCGCAGCGTGTTGGCGCCGCGTAGCAGTTCTGCGGCGGTTTCGGCGTCTGCATCCTTTGCCGCCTTGCTAACGAACTGGAGCGCCTTAACCACGTTGTTGTGCACCTGCAAGGGCGCCACTGGTGACCGGTACTTCATCTCCTCAAGGTCGTCCTCGGAGAGCGTGTCGAACTCAGGCAGGTGGATGGACGCGACCTTCTCGCCAATCACCCGGGAGAGGCTCGGCCGCGCGGTAGCCGTCGGCAACTTCTTGCTCATCCTGATAAAGCTCCTGGAAACCTCGTCCTTCAGGACGAGGAGGAAAGGAGAGCCGGCGAAGCCGGCTGCTTCTTGAGTTGATAACCGTAGCCATCTGCGCGCTGCACGACCTTGCAGTGCCGATGACTTATGCCTTGAACCACGCATTGCGGCGTCTGAATATTGAAGCTGCCTGTCGCGCGCACTGCAACGCGACCGACGTAGATACCGGCCTTCTTGCCTTTCAGCACGTCAGCGCGCACGCGGTCTCCGGTCTGAAAGCCATGTACGCGCTTCTGGCGCGTCAGGTACCCACGCGGGAAGCCCTGTGCGGTGAGGCGCGTGCGCTGGTAGCTGCCGCGACCCGCGCACTTGATTTCGAGCGTCGGACGTCGCCAGCCTTCGACCGAGCCGACATCGCCGACGCAGACCGCGTCGAGTGCATGCGCCTTCGGTATCTCGAAGCGAGTGCGGTTCCACTTCGTGCGACCGCCGCTGGCGGTTTCAACGCACAGCTCGGTTGTCCGGAGTTGCGCGAGCAGCGCCCAGCGGGTGCTATTGACCGCCGCAGCGTCGCGCAGCGGCGCCTTCGCGCGCGCCAGGATACGATTGCGACGGGTTTCGTCTTTGACGAACTCCCGAACGTCCAGTGCCCCTTTAAGCAGGTTGCACGGGCCGCACGCGATAGTGAGATTTGACACGCGGTTGGAGCCGCCGCGCGCGCGGGCGAGGATATGCTCGATTTGCAACGGCACGCCTTTGTCGTCGCAGTACGCGCACTGCCGCCCCCACTTCTCGAGCAGATACTCGCGAACCTCGTAGCCTGCCAGTTCGCCTTGCTGATACTCCACCCCGGAAATTTCGGGGTTCTGCATCGCCTGCATGTCGAACCTGACCAGCTCCATCGAGAGGGCCGAGACCGGCGCCCAGTGCATCAGCCGCTTGACCCATGTCATCGTCGTGTCAACGCGATGCTGCAGGCTCGGCGCGAGCCAGCCTTCGGGCCGCTTGCGGTTGTTGAAGCGCGCCGCGCGATACCGCAGGTTCGCGCTGCGCCGACGCTTCCGAAAGTAGCGACGCGCGGTCAGCGCTTCGCTAATCTGACGGCCGCGATGCATCAGTTCGAACAGATTCAACACCGCGACGCCCGAGCCGGTTTCCCGCACCAGGGCAATGCCCGTCGCCTTGCTGCCAGGGTCGAGCTTGACGCGCAGCGTCTGAAACACGCTGTCTTCGGCATAACGGTCAGTCAGCCGGATGACGAACGGCACCACCCGATGCACGCGAGCGCGACCCCGCGCAAGCAGCAGGCGCGCGCGCCGCTCACTGCACGGCATCAACGGCCTGCCCCGCTTATCCAGTACCAACACCGACATCCATTCTCCTTTGTCCCTTACGGGACCTTGTGACGGAAGCCTTGCGGCTTCGCTCCCCTCGCCCATGTTGTACAGCGGTGCATCCTCGCGACCCGTTTCGTGCTTACCCGAAGCGTGTCTGCGGTCGCAGGTTCCAGCGTCCGGAACTGAGGAAGCATTCCGGAGTGGGTCTTTAACCTCTGTACAACGTAGACCCCCTACAGCTGGGGCCTAGGGCTGGTCAACCTCAGGCTCTTTTACAAGCCTCGCCCTTCAGGGCGGGGTGATTGACCAAGAACTCCGGTTAGAGGTAAAGCGCAGCGCCCTTGTTTGCGAGCTTGTCAGCGCGCTCATTGCCCGCGTTGCCATTGTGCCCACGCACCCACTGGAAGGTGACCGTATGGCGGGCGTTCTGCGCGTCGAGCGCTTCCCACAGCTCACGGTTAGCCACCGGCTCCTTTTTCGCGTTAACCCAGCCGCGCTTTTTCCAGCCGGCAATCCATTCGTTGATGCCTTTCACCACGTATTGCGAATCGGTGTGCAACACCACGCGCTGGCCGGCAGGCAGCGACTTCAGCGCTTCGATTGCGGCGGTGAGCTCCATTTGCTGGTTGGTCGCCCGCGCAACACCGCCGAAGAGTTCGATTTCTTCGCCGGTTACCTCGTTCTTTACAAAGACACCCCACCCCGAGGCTCCAGGATTTCCGCGCGAACTACCATCGGCGTAGATTGTAAAGCTCATGTTTGTTAAGCCCTTCTGGTCACGTTGATTGTTTGCGCTTTCGAGCGCCACCTGGATGTTTCGACACCGTTTTTAGACTCGTAACGAACGACGCACTGAGTTGACGGAGTGTTAGAATGATAGCACGCCCATGGTTGTCTTTTTTTGTAAAGCGCTTCTCAATGACATCTACGATTCAAACCCACCACGCTGACATTTTCACCGTAACGAAAGGAGTCCTTGTGCACGGCTGCAACGCCCAGGGCGTCATGGGGTCGGGCCTGGCGGATGTCGTAAAGCGCAAGTATCCCGCCGCTTTCAAGGCTTATCGTGCGCAATACCTTGCGAAGGGTCTACGCGTCGGGGATATCGTTCCTGTGGTTATCTCGCGCGACAGCGCAGGGGCGGCTCTCATTGTCGTGAACGCAATCACGCAGAAGTTTTACGGCAGGGACCCGAATGTCGTGTACGTGGACTACGACGGACTTGAAAGCTGCTTCGTGAAGGTGCGCGCGCTCGCGGAGGAGCACAAGCTGACCGACATTCACTTCCCGCTGATTGGCTGTGGGTTGGCTAACGGCAAGTGGCCGGCCGTTTCAGCCCGTATCGTTCGTGCGTTGGGCGACGGGGTCACGAAGCACCTCTGGGTAAAGGACTAACGGTGGTGCCGGCCTGACTGCGCAACGCGTCACGGTCGCCGCGACGCTTTCAGAACCCGGATTTGGTCTCAGTTTGAAGTGCCAAACCCGGTTTTCCAGACTCCCTGCGTTACCCCGGTTTTACCGCTTCGCGCTCGCAGGACTTAGGCGCTCCAGCTAGGGACGCGCTGATGAAAGTTTTCCAGTTCCGCGCGGGCACCTATTGCCAGAAAACCGCCCAGCACGGCGCCGTATATAACATCCGCCGGGAAGTGCGCGCCGACGATGATGCGGGAGAGCGCCACCGCGACGACGAGCAGTACCGCGCCCGCCTTGGCGAACCGCCCCAACATCGGCCATGCAATTCCTGCCAGCATCGCAACAAGCGTCGTGTGTCCGCTCGGAAAGCTACCGACGAGCGAGGCGTGGCCGATGACGTGCACCGCTGACGCCCCCAGCGCGCCAACCGGCCTCGGGAAGTGGAAGTACAGCTTGAGTCCTTCAACCAGCAGTGAGCCAACCAGCAAAGTGAGCCAGGTGTTGGTGAGTGCGATATTGACCCTTCGTACGTCCTGCGGCCGAATGGCGGCGCGCGCCTGCTCGCGTCGACGGCGAAGCCACCACGTCAGGAGCATGCCATATGGAATCGTCAGCAGCGGCGAGAAGATGAACGCCGCCAGTAGCGCGAGCAGGCCGACGACGCTCGGGTAGTGATGGCCGTTGATGGCAAGGAACAGGGAGACGTTGTGTCCCGCGAAATCGTAGAGGAAGTCTTTCATCGACAAATCGGTTGGTCAGACGGCGCCCGTCCTGGGCGTCGTCAAAAAAGGAAGCCGGCGCCGCGCTGCCCCGAACTTACGGCTTGATAGTTTCGATGCCGTTCATGTACGGGAGTAGCACCGAAGGGACGGCAATGGAGCCGTCTTCCTGCTGGCAATTTTCCATAACCGCCACGAGGGTCCGGCCAACAGCAAGGCCCGAGCCGTTCAAGGTATGGACCAGTTCAGGCTTGCTGCCCGCCCGACGGAAGCGCGCCGCCAGGCGGCGCGCCTGGAAGTCCTCGAAGTTCGAGCACGACGAGATTTCTCGATAGGCCCCTTGACCCGGCAACCACACCTCAAGGTCGTAGGTCATCGCTGCGGAGAAACCGACGTCACCGGCGCATAGCAGCACGGTGCGGTATGGAAGGTCCAGCAGCTGCAGAATCCGCTCTGCGTGGCCACGCAGCTCCTCCAGCGCGGCATACGAATGCTCAGGCATTACGATTTGCACGAGCTCGACCTTTTCGAACTGGTGCTGGCGAATAAGGCCGCGCGTGTCCCGGCCGGCGGCGCCCGCCTCGGAGCGAAAGCACGGCGTGTGGCAGACGAACTTCACCGGAACCGCGCGCTCATCGAGAATGACATCGCGCACGAGGTTGGTTACGGGCACTTCTGCCGTCGGGATGAGGTAATGGCGCGAGTCCGGGTCGCCGCCCTTGGCCACAGAGAACAGGTCCGTTTCGAACTTCGGCAGCTGACCCGTCCCGCGCATGCTTTCCGCGTTGACGAGGTAGGGCACGGCAACCTCGACGTAGCCGTGGTCACGCGTATGGACGTCCAGCATGAACTGGGTGAGGGCGCGGTGGAGCCGCGCAACTCCGCCTTTCATTACGGTAAATCTCGAACCGGAGAGCTTGGCACCAGCCTCAAAATCAAGGCCGCCAAGCGCTTCCCCTAGCGCGACATGGTCTTTGGGCTGGAACCCGAATGCGCGGGGCGTGCCCCAACGGCTCACCTCGACGTTATCCGCTTCCGACGCGCCCGCCGGTACCGACTGGTGCAGAACGTTAGGGGTGGCCTCTGCCAGCTCCTGAAACCGGGCCTGCACTTCTGTCAAGGCAGCTTCGTGCTCCTGCAGCTCGCCGTTGAGTGCGGTCGCTTCAGCCATCAATGCAGAGGCGTCGTGTCCATTCTTCTTCGCCAGACCGACCATCGACGCAAGGGTATTGCGGCGCGCTTTCAGGCTCTCCACAAGAGTCTGCACTTCCTTGCGCCATTCTTCCAGGCGCTCGAATTTATCGACAGGCAGAGCGTGGCCACGCATGGCGAGCGCCCGAGCTGTTTCGTCGAGGCGAGTGCGGAGCAGCAGGGGATTGAGCATGATAGATTCTGGAAAGAAGAGGGGAAGTGGTTGCCGCGTTACGCGGGAAGCTGATATTGTAAAGGCTTTACATTGTGCAAGCGCACGCGAATTTGGTAAAGCGAAATCTTTCTTCGCCGCCTGGCGGCGAGCGGTAGGCCTCGCACCCCGGCCGCTAGCCTCCCGCGCTAAACGCAGATGCTTCACGTGGTCTGGACCTCTCTACAAAATTCAGCATGAACTATGTCGTCGACACCACCACGTACGAGCCGATTAAAAGCGCTCCGGACTCGTCCGATGACGATTCCGGCGGGGACGACGACCAGCCTGCGGTCGTTGTAGTTGGCCCGAAAGATGATTGGGCGCAAATCAGCGCGCCCGGGATAGATACCCCGGCGGCCAGCACTTCGCCTGCGAGCTCGATTAGCCCTGGCAAACAGTGGACGGCCGCTGACTGGAACAACCCCGCCAACCCCGCTAGCCCATTCAGCCTTGAAAGCCTGAGCAAGGCCTCCCGGCTCTCCGGCGAACATGTGCATGCAGCGACGGAAGCACAGTCGGGCAAGCTGGACATCCACGCGCTCGACCATCAGTTAAAAACCGCTCTCGTTCAGGGTGCAGCCGGCGTGTCCATTCTTGTGGTGCTCATCGCGCTCACCATCACCGCTATCCGTCGAGCGATGCGCGGCAAAAAGTAGGCACGAGGGACGGCGATTGTGTAATTATTTGTAAATGTCAAGCACATCCGCCCGCGCGCGTCACGCGCATTCTAATCCCACAAAAGGACGACTCCCGATGTTTGTTTTAATTGAAAAAGATGCGGTATTCAGTGCACTCAGGATGCTAGGCGCGCTCGCGCATCAACCGATGTCAGCACAGCAGCGACAGGAACTTCAGGAGGCGACTGCGAAACTGAGCGAGGCTACGCAGCGCGCCGCCACCTCACCCACGCTCGAACAGGCGGCGGCCTGCGCCGGCATTCTCGGCGACGACGCGCTCGTGCCGGGCGCGCAGTATCAGCACTATAAGGGAGGAATTTACTCGCTTCTCACCAAAGCACGTTTCGAGGCGAACCTCGCGCCGGCAGTGGTCTACTACGACGGAAAAGCCCCTCCCTGGGTTCGTGACCAGGGCGAGTTTGTGGAACGATTCAAGCGCATCGATTAACGTCGCCCGCCGACCAGGCATCTGCCGACAACGGGGCATAGGACTCGCTACACCGGACGACCAACCCTATTCGACGCCTATGCCCGTCTTCCAATCTGAACTGCGAAAGCTCGTCTCAAGCCGGGACATCCTGCTGACGAAGAAACGGTTCCGCACGACTCTCACAACAATCTGTCCTATGGACGGCACGCTCGCTTTCGAGCGCTATGGATGGAGTGGCTTGTCCGGGAAGCTCTTTGACTTCTTCGGCTACTCGCGACCCGCGCGAATTTCTCCGCTCATTCAGCTTTATGGCGCGACCCGTGAGTTCTCGCGCGCGCTCGCCGAACGGCCAGCACTTGTCGAAGCGTTGAAGGTGGTGCTGAGCGCCCCTAATGTGTCGCTCGGGATGGAGAACATGACGCTTACGGCGTCTTTTCGAGGCAAACCCAAAACAGATGACCTGGCGGCTTTTGTCGAGGCATTCATGACGGTAGCCGAAGAGCTTCCGCACCTTGCCGCCCAGGAACCCCAAACTGACGGGGTGCCAGTCGAGACCGTCAAAAAGCGACTCGCTGTGACGCTGTATGGGGTTTTCCTCGCTTCCTACCTGTATGTGCGCGTGTGCAAGACAACGCTGCACGACTCCCTTGCGCTGCTTCCCATTGCACTGTTCGCGGCGGCGCCAGCCTTCCTTCTTTTCACCATCGTAGTGGGCCGTCTCTTACGCAGCCATCCCTCGGCGGCGCGCATTTTTCCGCAACTCCTTCCGTATCTGGCAGTAGCCGCCTATGGCGTGGCAACGGCAGGCGCATTCATCCTGAACGAGCGCGGTCTTGGCGCGCCCGAGATTTCGACCGTCGTGGTTGAGGGCACCCTGCACAACGCCTATCGCCCACGGACATATCAGTACTGGCTCCAGGCTGACCGACCGGTCCCTGTGTTTGCGCAGAACTGGACGCACTTTCCACTATCCATGTGGCATCGGTTTGCCCTGAAGCCACGGGGCGACAATCTGCCCGAACTTTACATGGTGACGGTAAACGCAGGGTTCCTAGGCCTTCCCTTTGTAGAAGACATTCGTTCAGCGAAGACTGCGGCGGAGGCCGGAAACGGAGGCGCGAATGCACGCTATGGTGTTTGGTCCGTGTCTGCTGGGGCGCCTCCGGCGAAAGCACCCGGCGGCTGGTGATAAGCAAGGGGCGCGTGTCGGTATGCGGTTCAGGCGGCCGCGCGCTCTCGACTCAAACCGCTGAAATTCATTTTCCATTCCTGTAAATAAGAATCCCCCGAACCAAAAATATGGTTGCGGGGGATTAGTGTTAATCAGCTTACTGTTTCACTTCCGGTTTTATGCGCAAGTGTGCGAGCTAACGCATTTACATCCTTCGTGGTTTATGCGGGTTACTTCAAAGCCGCTCGCAGTCCAATGCGGCGATTGTCGTCGTCGCACTTAGACCACCAAGAAGCCCTTCCACTTCCGAGGCCCAGTCCGAAAGGGACTTAGGCTCGGAGGCTATGCCGCAAGCAGGCATCTCTCCCCGCTCATGCCAGCGGCCATCTTTGACGACAGCCCACGGCAGGAGAATCTGCTCAACCTGCCTCGCAACGAACGAGTCCTCCGTGTCTGTCGGCAAAATACCGAACTCAAACTCGACGAGCTCCGGTGTCGTGCGGTCCTGCATGAGCAGAAACTGCACGTACTCCCATTCTTCTTTGCTTGCCTGTGCGCGGTCTGACTGCATTGCCTGCATGTCGATATCACCGAAGCGGCAAAAATCGACACGATTCGGACGGTCTTCGCCGCCGGTACGGGCTTTTGCACCAAGCACGCCGCGACAACCCGCCTTTACCCGGAAAAATCCCCGGTAACGGCCACCCACTTGATAAGCATCCCAGCGGGCCTTAGGGTTGTACCAGTCGACAACCGGTGCTTTCGCGATAGCTGCTGCCGGCATCAGACCGGACGCAGCTTCCGCCAGCGCACGCTCGTGGTGTGCCTGATTGGCAGGAACTGCCCCGAACACAAGAAACTGCTGCGGCACCCGCTCTGCGTCCATCGCATACGGCGCCATCACCTCTGGAAGACGCTCCAGCGGAGTGCCGACCACCAACGTCAAGAAATGGCTCATTAACTCTCTCCCTCAAAAAACATTGCCCTTACTCGGCGTATAGCGCGCCGCGCACGAGCCTGTGAATGCCTTGTCGAGCCGCAGGGGTAGCCAGCTAAACGGCTTTGCTACACGAGGAGTAACTACTTCTCAGGAGCGCGTGACCTTGGCTAGAACCGTTCGCAGCACCCCGAAATCCACAAAATCCCGTACCAACAAGGTTTTTGTCCTCGACACTAACGTCCCACTGCACGACCCCAAGTGCCTGTTCCGCTTTGAAGAGCATGACCTCTTCATTCCTTTTGTCACGCTCGAAGAGCTCGACAATCACAAGGTCGGTACGCAAGACATCAACCGCAACGCCCGTCAGGCAACGCGCGACCTCGAGGAAATCACCGCTCAGCCGGACGGCGACTTTGTAACCGGCTTTCCGCTGAACAAGTTCAACGGCCGCCATGCGACCGGGCGCCTGTTCATGCAGCACGAGCACATCGCGGACCTCGATATCGGCGGCGCAAAGAACGACAACCGCTTCCTCGCCGTCATGGCTTATCTGCGCGACAAGGGTCGTGACGCGGTGTTGGTCACCAAGGACCTGAACCTGAGGGTGAAGGCGAAGGCGCTCGGCTTCAAGGTCGAAGATTACAAGAACGACCTCGTCGTCGAAGATGCCGACATGCTCTACCGGGGCTATAGGGCCATCGCCGGCGACCAGGCCGAGTTCGGCGCGACCGTCCGGGCGTGCCGTAAGGAAGGCGCATCGACCATTTTTGAAATTCCACAGGTGCGCCTGGAACCGTACTTCCCGAACGAAATGCTGGTGCTGCCTGATTCGACGCTCGCCGTCGTGACGGAGCGGGACGACAGTTGCGCCACGATTGCCACCATCACCGACTACCAGAAGGAGAAGAACAGCGTCTTCGGCATCACCGCCCGCAACGACGAGCAGGCTTTCGCGCTGCACCTGCTGATGGACCCGGATGTGGACTTTGTGACGCTGCTCGGCCCGGCGGGTACCGGCAAGACGCTACTCACCCTCGCCGCTGCCCTCGAACAGGTCATCGAACGCAAGGAGTACTCCGACATCCTCTTCACGCGCGCGACCGTCCCGATGGGCGAGGACATTGGCTTCCTTCCCGGCTCGGAAGAAGAAAAAATGGCACCGTGGCTCGGCGCGCTCTACGACAACATCGAAGTGCTGGCTGGAACCCGGCAGGAGAGCAAGTGGCACGATTCGGTAACGCGTGAGCTCGTCATGCGTCACATCCAAATCAAGAGCACCTCGTTCATGCGCGGCCGCACGTTCCACTCGAAGTTCGTCATCCTCGACGAGGCTCAGAACCTGACGCCAAAACAGATGAAGAGCCTCATCACGCGCGCGGGTCCCGGCACCAAGATAGTGTGCCTTGGCAACCTCGCCCAGATTGACACTCCATACATTACGGAGCGCTCATCGGGGTTGGCGTATGCGGTTGAACGTTCGAAGGGCTGGGAGCACTTCGGCAATATCATCCTGACAAAGGGTGAGCGCAGCCGCCTGGCAAACTTTGCCAACGAAAACCTGTAGCACGACGGCACCTGCGACGCGCCCACACGGCGCGTCACACGGTGAGCAAACGCCGCCCGGGTGACCGGGTCCTACGTGGGGCGGGAGCATTGCCAAAAGGCAGGTAAAGAGTCTCACAAGCAACGGCCACCGAAGGTGGCCGTTGGTCTTTCAGTCGCCGATTTTCGAGCTGCCGACGCTCAGCGCCTCGAGGTGCATCGCAGGAAAATACGGGAACAACGCCGTTGCGTCCCCGAGCAGTCCTAGCACGATGACGAGGCCAAAGAAGGGTTTGAGCGTCTTATGCCGCACCAGATGTCGGGCAAGTGCCGCCCCCGGCGCGCCGCCGGCGAGCGATAGGGTGTGCAGAAGCGCCTCAGGCACCCGCCTTCGTCCACGTACGGCCTGCCGCTTGTCGTGCACATAGACCACGAAGGCGAGGGCGCTCAGCCCGAGCAGATAGAGCTTCAGCACGCTCAGCGGCGCGAGACCGGTGAGGATGAGGACCAGCAGTGCGAACACCGGTAGCATGGCGGTAGGGCTGAAAGAGCCGGCCGTCGGCTCGATTAAAAAAAGGCGAGGGATGGTATCCCTCGCCATGCGAATCAATCAACTACATAGCCCGTTCACGCTGGCGCGGTTGCAGCAGCCGGCATGCGCAGGTCGTTCCAGGATACCCCAAGACGTACATCCGTCTTCAGGGCCACCAACTGGCGCGCGAGTCGCACGTTGTCGAGGCTTGCACGCAGGTTGTCGCCCGTCTTTCCCTTGATGGATGCCGCGTTGGCGATAACTGCATCGAGGCTACCATGTTCCAGCAGCCACTTCGACGCCGTCTTCGGACCCACCAGCTTGACGCCGGGGATATCGTCGGTGTCGTCGCCAATCAGGGCGAGAAGGTCTGCGAGCAATGACGACGGCACAAAGAACTTGGCCGCTATCTTCGATTCGTCAAACCACGCGTCCGGGTCAGTCGCGTCCCGCACGAAGTGATTCCGAACCAGAGCCCCTCCGGCAATCAGCGTGTGGATGTCCTTGTCCGTCGTCAGGATGACCACCTTACCCCGGCGCGGACATGCAGACATCCAGCGGTCGAATGCAGTGCCGATAACGTCATCGGCTTCGACACCACTAATCGACAGCACTTTCAGCGAGAGCTGTGACTCCAGCTGCTCATAGAAGGCGGGCAGAGCATCCCGAAGGATTTGCGGCATTGGCTTGCGTTTCTCACGATACTTCTCGTACAGGTCGTGACGCCACGTCTGGCCGCCGTAGTCAAACGCGGCAAGCGCATGCGTCGGGCGGTGTTCGGTCAACGCACGGCGGAACGACCCAAGAGACGACCGCATGGCAGCTTCGACCTTATCGAGCGAATCCTCAGCGGGGTTTGCCTCATAGATGCGCCTGACCAGGTTTAACCCGTCAATGAGCAGCAGTACGTCATCGCCGACGGCTTCGTCGGAATTATGAATTGTCAAGATGGCCTCGGTTTTACAATGGACTGCCCTGTGTAGCGATTTTACCAAGGTGTAAAGGCAAAGGACAATAGGCGACCCGCTTACCTGCGAGCTCAGCCTGGCTTGACTTCCTGCGGCACCGGATTCCTATATTTTGCGTAACGTCGTTCAGCGAGGAACTAAAAGCCACGAAGGAAAGCAGGTGACCAATAATCGCGCCCCATTTTTCGGGCATTCACGCAAGAGGAAATTTGACGAATGAACGCAGACATCATCAAGGCAATCGAGGCAGCAAAAACGTTGCTTGGCAAACCCATCGTTATCCAGTCGGACGCTGATTTTACGCCGAAAGGCAAACGCCGAGTTCAATTGGTCCGCCATGCGCTTTCGGGTGAGAAGCGCCCGCTGCACATTCGTTGGTACGTTGGCTCCAAGGCGTACCGCACGATGCCGCTAACCAACGAAAACATCGCGCTTTCGAACCGCTGGAAGACTGCGGCCTCATAGCCGGGCCCGGCGCGGCTTCGCAATCGCAGCCACGTTCGCGGCGGCGCGGGCAGATGGAAGCCCAGCATTGATTGAATCGTGAGCCTCGGCTCACGATTTTTTTGGTCAAACGCGGCGGCGCAAAACGCAACGTCGAAGCGTAGGGGTGTCGGTGTACGCCACTCCCACCCACGAGCTCAAGCGGCGACTCAAAAGAAAGTCCCGGCGACGAAAACGTCGGACGGGACTTGAATCATACGAAGCAACGAGCCGTTATCGGCGTAGCAAACAGACGTCGCTCATTGACCTGCCGGCAGCTCTGCACGCTGGTCTGGCCGATGCGCCGTCCCTCCGAACGCCATCAGATTGTAGAGTTTGACGAGGTCCGCTTCCTTCCTGTGGGTGACCACCGTGAAGCCGAACTGCATCCGGTAAAAGCGGGCTTGCTCATCTTCGGTAAGCTCCGACCACTTGTACGAAACACCATCCTCACCGGGCACTGCGAATTCGTCACGCAGATACCGTTCGATGGCGCTCAAACGCTGCTGTCCATCGATAAGAAACCCGTTGAGTTCGGGCGCTTCGATGATGCTGTCGGTGTAGCAAAAGACGCCCAAATGGATGCCCGAATACACCGATTCGATGAACCGGACGCGCTGCTCAACCGTCCATTCCGTGTCGGGCCGTTGCCACGGCGGAATTACGAAGCCAAACACGCGCCGCAGGGACTTGTTCGGATTGCGGTGCGGACTGCGTTCCTCCGCCATGTTCGCGCCGATAATGAGGCTGTGTAGAGCGAACTGGCCGCCCTGGCCAAATGTGACGCGAGGCGGAACTCTCAATGCTGTCTTCATAAGAATATTTCCTTTGTTGTTTCGAGTTTACCTCAACCGTGTCTAGCGACAAGAAAACGGCCGCTCGAAAGCGGCCGTTAAATAAAGCTGTCAAAGGTAACCACCCGCGTAACCTCGAGTCGGGTCGCCATAGACATTGCGTAGTCCGCAGGTCTGCATCCAGGCCTGGATGGCCGTCGCTGAAGCGTTTGCGATGCCAACCTTCTGGGTCTCCTGGTCAAACCGCTTGAACATCACCGGCAAGCCAATCTGCGCGCCAGCTTCCTTGAGCTGTGGACAAAGGTTGTCCACCACAGCCACCTCTTCGTCATTGATGACCACTCGCGGAGCGGAATTCAACACCTTCTTGGCATATGCAATCTGTCCAAGGACGGTGTCAAGCGGAATCCGCTGCAGGTCAGCCTTCGCCTGCATGCGCCACCGGAGCAGCTCCTCGGGGTCGACGCCCGGACAACGACCTTGATATGCATGCGCCAGACAATGGTCCGCCGCAGCAATGAGCCGTTGCTCGTGTGTCACCTCGATTTCGAGCAGATTGAGAACCTGACCGAGGGAGGAACCTTCGAGGTATTCGGAGGGCGGCCGTCCGAAGCCGGGGTCGCCCGGTTTATGGTGGTCGATGACGACATCCGCCTTCATGCGCTGGATATCGCACTCAACAAACACCACCTTGCGGTTCGGGAGGATATGCCCTTGATACGAATCTGCACCGTACGCGTTATGCGAGCGCACGTTACGGCCATCACGCCCACCAATCTTCGCATGCGAAAACCAGAGCTTTTGCGAAGCGATAACCGCACGGATGGCCTGCATTTCGAAGTCAGGGGCTCCTAAAATAAAAAAATACTTGTCCATACTTCACACTCTTTGTTGACTGGTTTAACTGCCCTAGTGGTGGGTATAGGCAACGCGGCCCTAGCCGCAGACGGCGGGGCCGGTTCCGGTCCGCAGGCTCCAAACCTTCCGTGCATTGGATATGAGTGCCCTCCACGCCACTCTGGCGTGCGCCTTAGCGCGCGGGCAATGGACGAACGCCCGCGAATGAGGCGCCCGGGCCAGTCAGAAGGTGTTACGGCCTTATCGGCTAACCCAGAACCGGGCAAAGTCGAGCAGACTGCGATGCGTCGAGTGCGGCCACGCAGCGTCGGAGGTAGGTATTGGAGCGTCGAAGCGACCGTAGTCAATGAGCGCGCGGTGGACGGCACGGTCGAGCCCGGCGAAGTTATCCGGCAAGTCGTCAACGAGCGCTACCGCCCGGAGCCTCTCCAACGTTTCGAGTTTGGGGTTTTCCACGCCGTTGCGCTTGACCGCATACACATCCGACACGGGGAACCCGTGGGCCTCGAGGTTGCGTTTGCGCGCGTCAGCGAAACCGGGGTTCATCGACGTCACACACACGAGTTCGAAGCCAGCTGCCACCAGCAGGTGGCAGCCCTCTACCGCGCCATCGAGGGCAGGCATCGTACTCCAAGCGTCCTCCCCGAAGTGTGAATAGAAGTGCGCTTCCTGTTCCGCACTGGCCCACTCGATACCGAACGCTGTCGCTGCGTGATAGGCATCGGGCCGAACGAGCTTGAGTTCACCGCCGAACGCACGTCGCCATACGTCCGGGAAGGCCAGCCGGTAATCCAGCATCACTCCGTCGCCGTCCACTGCAATAAGACTGCTCACTGCCTTGCTCCTTCCGTTTCTGCACAAGGAGTCAAGCGAGCGATTTTGGACGGAAAGCACGCGGCTGCCTCGTGTACGATACGCGCATTACTACGGGAGGGACTGCAACATGCCGCACATCATTGTCGACCACCGTGAGTCTCGGTCAGCCGTAATTCAAGCCCTGCGCGCCGACCCGGCGGTGACCCTCGAGGTCAAGGAGCTGTCGTGCGGCGACTACCTCGTGCGGGAGGATGTCGCCATCGAGCGCAAGTCTGCGACCGACTTCGTGCTCAGCATTTTCGACCAGCGGCTATTTCAGCAGGTCGCCCGCCTGAAACAGGAGTTTGCACGACCCATTTTTGTGGTCGAAGGAGACGTGTTCAAGACCCGCTCCCAGATATCGCCGCAGTCGCTTCAGGGCGCGATTTCGTATCTGGTCGCGGTCGAAGGCGTGACGCTCTTGACCTATGACAGCCCGGCGCAGACGGCTGCATTAATCGCTACGATGGCGCGGCATCTTCAAGACGGCCTCGGATACGAGGTACCCACGCGCGCCGCCAAGCCGAAACTTGGGCCAGACACCGCGCAATTTCTCCTGGAGGGCCTCCCGGGTTGCGGCCCGAAAACGGCCAAGACCCTCGTCAGCACGTTCGGCTCGCCGCTCGCCGCGTTCAATGCGTCCGTTGAGGAGCTATGCAAGGTACCCGGCGTCGGGAAGAAGACGGCCGAGCGCTTTCGGGACGCGCTAACCTGGCGAGCCGCAACCGAGGCCTAATGCACCAGCCGCGCGCGGCGCAGGCCCTTGAAGCCGATTGTTGACTCTAGCGCGACAGTCTGTCGCCACGCAACTGCTCGTTTTCCTTCCTAGACGGAATATCAATTCCCTCAATCACTACAGGAAGGATTTATGCACAAAGTGCTGTTTGTAAACGGAAGCGTTCGTGGCGACCAGTCGGCATCTCACGGCTTGGCGAAACACCTCAAGCAAGTGATGACGGCTGCCGGCGCCGTTTCCATCAAAGAGCTGAACCTGGCCAAAATGCGGCTGCCGGTTCTGGACGGCGAACTTCTCGGTGCGTTCTTTGGCCAGCCCGAGACGCTCACACTGTCTCAGAAAGAGCGCCTCGCGACATCGGACCGACTCATCGACGAACTGTTCACCGCTGAGACGGTGGTCATCTCGGCCGGCATGTACAACTTCTCGGTGTCCGCAGAGCTGCGGACGTATATCGACCATATCTGCCGTGCGGGGCGCACGTTCCGTTACACAGCCAATGGCCCCGAAGGCCTCGTGAAGGGCAAGAAAGCCATTCTCGTCCTTTCGTCGGGCGGCGTGTACAGTGAAGGCCCTGCCGCCTCGATGGACTTCTTCAGCGGCTACCTGACGACGGTTCTAGGTTTCATCGGCATCACCGACGTCACCGTCGTTCGAGCGGAAGGTCTGGCTTTGGGAGAAGAGGTTGCGGCAAAGGCGCTGTCGGCGGCGCGCGACTCCCTCACGAAGCTTGCTGCTTAAGAAAGCGCAGTACCCCCTGACGCGCCCAACCCGCGCACGAAGGAAAAGCCCTCCCAGACAAAATCCGGGAGGGCTTCAATCATTTACTACGTCGTTTCGAAGTTGCCTGAGCCACCAGCTCTTCGAAAATCGCCTCATACGTGTCGCTTTCGATTGCGTCAAAGAGCGCGTCACTCAACGTACCGGGCGCAGTGAGCGCACCCTGCAGTTCCCGCGATATCTTTTTGCGACCTGTCGTAACCTCAAGCGTCACGGACACGCTATGTCGGCGCGATTCATCGGCATGGTCCGGCTCATCCCGGTCGAGCATCAGGCAGTACTTCGCCTTTTCATCCTCCCAGGTAGCACTTTTGGTCAAGTCGTGCATATCGCCCTCGACATTGATATCACTGATGCACTCGACGGCGTCCGAGTCGCCCAGGTAAAAATCGCTTGCGCGTCGATAGTTCCCCTCGTCCTCCGAAAACCGGCCCTTCTCGTACGCCTCTCGACCCGCGCTACGCATCAGCTGACGAGCATGCTCCAGGTCCTCCGCCCACACTCCGACGGACCCAGACATCGTCGTATCGACGGTGACACAGCCCACGAAAAGGCGCAGTCCTTCCTTGTCGTCACACGGCACGAAATACGGGCCGTCTTCTTCATCAAGCTGTTCGTCCGGAACCTCGACGGGCGCTACGGTCGGCTTTGCTACGGCCGCGCTGCAGTGCTGCCAGCTTTTGAAGCCTTGCAGCTTCGCAACGTACTCGAGGCTGTCCTGCAGTGAAACGGTTACGCCGCGTTCAGCGAAAATTGCACGCAGGGTTTCTGCCTGAGCTTTGGGATGCGGAATGTGATGCATGTGATGTCCTAAGAAATTAGCGCAAAGGCGCATGGAAGTGGCTAGAGTCGTCTCGTTGTCTGCCGGCGCCTTTGCTCATGAGAGAAGGGCAACACGGTGTATGTCCTACAAATCTCCTGCTTTCGCCATGCCGTCAGAGACGGCGAGACGGGCGTAACGAGGCAGCAAGCAAGCCCCTTGTCCATATAGCCACCGTAAGCGCCATCGCAGCAGCGCGCCGCCCTCCCTGTGATGGCCCGCGAGATAGACAGTCACTTCCGCAGCGTTCAACGCCCGCACGGGAGTCTGCGTCAAGGATTTTATTTACCTTTTTATACGCATAGACGCCTTTACAGATGCTATCCGAATCCTTAACATTTCGAACATCAACAGTGCGCCACCGTACTGACCCGAATCCCCCTTAACTCAAGGCGTATCCATGGTCCAGGTAGTGACATTCCCCTCAGTTCACTTCGTCAAAAAGCACTTCCATCGTTCCGCAGCTTCAGCGGGCGGCGCCCTTCTGGCCGCAGGCCTGTGTATCCTTTGCGCGCACCCCGGCACAGCAATAGTCTGCGTAGTGGCGGCAGTCTTTTTTCTCACTCGAGCTGTCGACGCGCGGGACGCTACCCGACTTCATCGGACCGATGCACGGTAAGACAAGCGTTGTCGCGCGGCTACCCCGGAATCTTAGGCTGAAGTAACTGTCGGACTCGCCCTCCAAAAACACTCAGGCGAGGCCTCATTCGTGGCTATACAGGTATCCTCCCCGAACAAGGCCTTACCGTGTTATATCGCCGATGCGCTCTCGCAATCGCGCTGGCTACGATGGTCGCCGCGCCTCTCGCAGCTCAGGCTCCGGCCGCCTACGTTTTTCGAGTTCCATTTAAGGGGCTGCAAGGCGCTTCGGTTGCAAAAACTTCCACTGCCAATGGACCAACCCTGATTGGCGACGGCGTGTCGACGCAAGGGGCCTGTGCGTATGGAGGTATCACCGGTTGTGCGACGTTCAACCCGGCTGACGCAGACCCCGCTGTTACTCTTTCGAACGGCAACCTTACCGAGTCGTCGTCCGCCGGGACCCCGCGTTCGGTCCGCACCACCGTATCGGAAAGTAGCGGAAAATGGTATTGGGAAGAAACATCCACTGGCCCCAACACCTATTCAGGCGTCGGCACTTCCGCCGAACCGTTATCAGACCATCCGGGGTTCGACAACTATGGCTGGGGATATATGACTTACCTCGGCCGGTTCTATCACAACGGGAACGGCCCCAACGGAACGGGGGGTGCAACCGGCAAGAGTCGTCGTTTCATGCTCGACCTCGATGCGGGCACGCTACTCGTGTACGAGGGGAACTCAAAGCTCTTTACGACCACCGGTGTCACCGGCGCCATTTTCCCGATAGCAAGCGGCGGAACCGCGACCCACAACTACGGGCAAAGCGCATTCGCATACCCAGTTCCGGCGGGCTATCACGCCGGGTTCTGGTGATGCGTGGCGTCTAGGCGGGAACACCCGCCCTCAGTAACGCCGAATGACCAGCTAGGCGCGCGCGTTCTTCCCCGCGCGTGCCTGCCTTTTTCCCGCCTTGATGCTTTTGCGATGCTCCTCGACGAGCACGAGCCGGCGACGGATATCTTCGGCGTCAATCCATATGTCCTTCCCGTCGCAGATGGAAGTGATTTCAGCGTCCGTAAGAAACGGCGAGCACAGGTCTTTCATCAACCGGGCGAACCACGTAGTGGCCATCATGATTTCAGCCTTCTGCTCGTTTCCCTTGCCCCCGAGCGGCTCCGATGAGTAATCGTGGAACATGAGCAGGCTGTGGTCAGCCACGGTAGCAGAATGGCAGGCGCAAAAGAGCAGGGCAGCCATCGAGTAGCCAAAGCCTTCGAGATGCACCGTGACATCGGCGGCACACTTCCTGATTCCATTCACTATCTGGAGTCCGGTTCCGACGTCGCCCCCTGGACAGTTGAGGTAGATGTTCACTTCGTCGTCCTCTTCGGCCGTCCGCAGCGTGTGCAACAGGTCGACGTACTTTTCCGGCGAGTCAATCATCTCGGAGAGGTAGATAGAAAAGCGGCGAGTTGAAACAGATTCCTCGATGATACGAAACGGCGGGCGGTCGGTGTTCCCCTCTTCGTAATCGGTTCCCTCGGTGTCGGCGCTGAGGCGGCGTTTGGTCGGACGGCTGCTCATTCCAAGCTCCTTCGATGTATCCAGAGTCTATCGAACCGTTTTAGCTAATCCTTCGACTTTTCAATGTAAAGGCTGACCGGAATTTCTCTTGACAAATCTGAGCGCCTCCCTTTACTATACGCTTCGTTGCTGGCGCGCATGCTGCGCGCTGGCTACAACCTGACGTGTGGCCAGAAGCATCCGCCTGACCCCGAGTATCGTCGAACCCTAACCAGCGACCGTCCGCTCTTTTGCAGACGTGTAACTCACTTGGGAAACGGTACACGCCCGATGGCGGCGAGTAGTCCACACGGCGCACCCCGGGCGCTTGACAAATTCGGTTGGCGTCAGACGCACGTTACGCGACAGATGGTGAGCGAGTGACCCAAATCTGCTGACTTGCCGGGGAACAGTACCGGCCTCGAATTCCTTAGCGCGCCGTCCGGCACCCTCCGCCGCGCATCGCGTGCGATAACGGTAAGCGGCCGCCCGCCGAGGTCAGAAAATCAAGGCGCTGTCAGGACCTGCCCGACGCCAGCGGCAGGGTTGTCGAAGGTCCAAAATCCGCTGACTTGCATATACCTCTTCGAAAACAAAGACCCGTCATGGACATCCCTTTCGTTCGCATCCGCTTTGTCGTCTGGATGGCCGGTACGTTCTTCGCGGCCTGCGCGGCGCTGTTTGAAAAACCGCTCGCGGGCTACCTCGTCGGTTTTCTGCTGGTGACTGTGATTTTCATGCCCGTCGCGCTGGCGCTTCTCGCTGCCAAGCCGAAGGAGGTGCCTGCCGCTCCGCGCGGCCGTGTCGTCGAGTTCGGCGCAAATTCAAGTCAAAAAATCTGAGTCGCGGCCCGATACATCCCGACGGACGACGTGGACCCCGGCGGCACCGCAGGATTGCTTCGTCGAAGTGGCCCCGCTGGGACAAGGATGAATAGGTTTCGGCCGGGTGGCCGCTATACCTTATTTCACCTCCATCGAAGCTCCTGATGACCTCACGCCACGCACCCGTTATCGTTCTCGGCTCCGGCCCCGCTGGTTACACTGCTGCCGTTTATGCGGCGCGCGCCAACCTCTCCCCGCTTCTGATTACCGGCCTCGAGCAGGGCGGTCAACTGATGACCACCACCGATGTCGAAAACTGGCCCGGAGACCCCTTGGGCGTCCAGGGACCAGACCTGATGCAACGGATGCTCGAGCACGCTCAGCGTTTTGAGGCATCGATTGTGTTTGACCACATCCACACCTCGCATTTGGGCGAACGGCCCATCCGACTCGTGGGCGACAGCGGTGAGTACACCTGCGACGCGCTGATTATCGCCACCGGCGCATCAGCCCGATACCTGGGTCTTCCCTCCGAGGAACACAATAAAGGGAAGGGCGTATCTGCATGCGCGACCTGCGATGGCTTCTTCTACCGGGGCAAGAACGTGGCGGTCATTGGCGGCGGCAACACCGCAGTGGAAGAAGCGCTGTACCTTACTAACATTGCCCGGCACGTAACCCTTGTGCACCGTCGCGGCAGTCTGCGTGCCGAGCCGATACTCGTCGACCGCCTGCTCGCGAAGCAAAAAGAAGGGCGCGTCAATATCCTCTGGCATCACGAAGTTGACGAAGTTCTTGCCGACGAAAAGGGAGTAACCGGTTTGCGCCTGCGCTCAAGTGGCAGCGAGTCGCTCCTCGATATCGCCGTGGATGGCGTTTTTGTCGCGATTGGTCACAGCCCCAATACCGACATCTTCGCCGGCCAGCTGGAAACGCGCGACGGATACATCGTCACGAAGCCGGGTGTGCATGGGAACGTGACCGCAACGAGTAGGGAGGGCGTTTTCGCGGCTGGCGACGTGCAGGATTCAGTCTACCGGCAAGCAATTACTAGCGCCGGCTCCGGTTGTATGGCCGCGCTTGACGCGCAGCGGTATCTTGAAGGTCAGGTCGATGTCGAATCCACGCCGGGTGTGGCCCGCTGAGCCACCGTTGTCTTGCTGATACCAGGCGGTCCTCCCGACTGCAGAGGCTTCCAAATAGACCTGCACCAAAAAGAACAGCCCGCAGAGCGGGCTGTCAAATCAAACGTCAGTTACGTTGAAAGCAAAGATGCTGCCTTCATAGCGCGGCACCAGCTGCTCGATGACCTCCTGCGTCAGGTTCTCGCGCGCGAGCTTCTCCCAGTCTATCTTCGCTACCTTGTCGACCGAGATGACAAAACCAGGGCCATCGACCGGTTCAGCCCCCGGCATAATCGCCGCGAGCTTGCCCTGGAGCGCCTTTCTACGCTCGGCTAGAACCCGGCTTTCCCGATGTACCTGAGCATAGGCTAGCGCGGTCTCCGAGAGCTCACGGTTAGTCCAGAGTGCCTTTTTCAGCTTCGGATAGGCCTGCCCAAGAAGCTGGCAGTCCACCAGCGCGCCGTGTGTCGTACGCGCCGAGCGGTCCACCCCCAACCGGTCGCACAATGCGTCGAGGGTTGCTCGCTCTCCGGGAAATGCCTTCCGGGATAGCGCTAACGTATCCTCCACGTTTGCAACGTAGTGCTCGATGGATTTCAGCCCGCATCGATGCAACTCTGCGTCCAGCATCCGAACGTCGAAGGGCGCGTTGTGAAAGATAAGCGTTGCGCCCGACAGGAACGTGAGCAGCGTCTCCACAAACGTTTCAAACCGAGGCGCGTTGCGAAGCATCGCGTCTGTCAGCCCATTGACCCGTGTGGCCTCCGGCGACATCGGCATGCACGGGTTGACCCGCGTATGGAAACACTCATTCTCGGGCAGCACTCCCAACTTACGGTCGATTTCCAGAAACGCTACTTCTGCGATGCGGTCTTGAGCAAACCGCCCCGTGGTTTCCGTGTCGCCAACGATATAACGCATACGATATCCTCCTAAACTGTCGCCAGTTGTGAGCCGGCGACGATTCAACAAAAAACAACTCTCAAAGGTGTAGCGAACGGGGCGCCGGCGTCGACGCGGCCCCTTCCGAGAGACCAGCAAGTGGAGCGAAGGGCGAATTGTGTCCTGCGGGCTTTGTAAAGCCTCGGGTGGTACAATCGGCCTTTCCACGGCTTTTCAAAAATCAATGAAAATGACGTCCTCGGCTCCAGTCGGCACCGTTCCTCCCCTCGCGAGTATCGCTGCGCGGTTCACGTCCGTTGGCGATGCGCGCCGGCGCGTGCTCTATATCGGTCGCGGTACGTGCGACCCTGAACGGGAGCTCGCCAGGTCTGGGGCTGTCATTTTCAGCCTCCGCGCAACCTATGAAGAAGCGAGTCGGGTGTCGGCTGCCGGATTCACCACGTATGTGGGCTTGCCCGGACACATTCCTTATCAGGACCAGTATTTCCACGACGTCGTGATGCTAGATGGGCTGGTTCGCGAGATGGGCTTGCTGCCTGAAGTCCTTCGTGTGCTGGTTGAGGGCGGGGCGGTGCACGGCCTCAAGGAAACACTGGAGGGCGAGGAGAGTAATTTGATTTCCGTGGCTGACGTCCTCGGCACTCCGGGATTCGAGGAAGGCCCGACAAAACGCAAACGAGACGCGAGAGACAGCAACGTCTGGACTGCTTTGCGCCACCGGGCACCGGCACCGGCGGGCGCCACAGGCAGCCGTTCCCGGCCGTAGCCACGATTCCGGCCGCAGCCTTGTCCCGCCGCCGGTGCCGCTCCGGGTAAGAGCGTGGTGCTCGTCGCGCGGGAGCCGACTACTAACTGCCGCCTGCGACTTCGACGCGACTGCCGTGCGGACGACTGACTCACGTCGAGACGGAGCCGAGTAAGCGAGTCTCGCCGGCCCACAAAAAAGAAGCGACTCCGGAAAGGAGTCGCTGAATCAGGCTGGAGTTCGCCCGGTCAGTCCACGAAGGGGGCTTGCGGATTGCAAAACTCGCAGTCATCAACTACATCGCACGGAACTGCGACTTCGTGACCCACTAACCATTCACGCAGCCGGTAGGCAGCGCGGATGAATTTCGCTGGAAGGAAGGGCAGCCTGTCCTTGAGGGTGCAGTGAAAGTCGCCATAGATTTCCTCGTCGAGAAGAGCCGCATAGCTCTCAAGCAACGGGAATGTATCCGGGCAGATGCGGCCCGGTGCAATCTTTTTCTCGACAAAGCGCGAGAAATTCGCTGCCGCGTGAGGTGCGCAGTCCATGCAGGGGAGAAAGCCGGTTCCCCGCCACGGCTGCTCCTCGGTCCGGTACTTCTCCTTCGTTTCAGCGCAAAAATCGGCCTGGAAGGCCTTTACGCAGCACGAGGGAAAACCGAGGTAAGAACCCATTGCGTCGAAATGCAGAGCTTCAGCGTTCATGGCGTTTCAAATTTTGAGTTGACCTGAACTGTCTAGCTAAAAAAAGACCCGCCGCGAATGTCCCAAAAGAAAAGCCCCGGACTGCTCGTTCCGGGGCTTCTAGACTGCTGCTATTCGGCTACTCGTCGTCGGCGTCTACTTCGCGGCGAGTATCCCTGGAAGGCTCGCGCGCGACGAGGACCACGCTCTTAACGGGCGGGCGCACCGGCGGCGGAGTTTGAGGTTGAACCTGCACCTGCGGGCGGCTGACTTGGGGTGCAGCCGGAGTCGTCGCCAAGGGGGCAACGGGTGCGGCGGCAGGGGCCGGCGCCGGCGCTGCTTCCTGAGGCTTCGGCGGCACCTTTAGCTTAATCATCGGGCGCGCACGGAAGTCGCGCAGGGCGTATGACTCCGCGACCTTATCACGCTTCTCAGGAAAGTCGAGCGCAACCTTTACGAGGTCATACTGACCCGGCAGTTTCAGGAAGCCGTGCAGGTTCGGCAGGCTCTGCAGTTCCGACGGCAGCACCACGCGCTGAAGCGACTTCTGGGAATTCCACGACTTCGACGCACCCGAGTCCGAGTTGCTCTGCCCCTCGGCCTTGCGCGTCACTTCGGCCTCACCCAGGTACTTGCTCATGTACTCGGCGGTGTCGGTATCGATACAGCGCAGCACCAGCCAGGTCGAAAGACACGAGAGAATCGTCTGCGCGGTGTTCTCGCCATAGCGCTCGCGAAGCTGCGCGATACTCTGCAAGCCAATCAGCAGACACCCGCCCATCTTTCGCGCCTTCGTCGCAATTGCTTCGATGGACTGCACGCGGCCGATGGAAGCGAACTCGTCAATAATCAACCAGATGCGCCGGTCTTTGTCGGCCGGCAACGACAGGATGGTGCGCGAAGCTACGTCCAACACGCAAGAAATCAGGTTGCGCAGCGAGTCGAGCTGGTCATCGCGGTAGGTCAGGAAGAGGAAACCTTTGTTCTGGCTGCGGATGAACTTGCCTACCGAGAACGTGCATTCGCCTTCGCTCAGGTAGTTGTAGCAGGACATGTAGTTGCTCGCAATCGTACGGATAGAGCCGAACGTGCGCTCCGACGCGAGCTGGGCGGAGGCGGCCGTGCCGGCCAGCACCGTTTCGAGCTCAGAAATCGGAGCGGCCTGAACGAGATACAACAGGTCCTTGATGCTGTTTTTGCCCATCTCGGCAAGACGCTGCAAACAGGCCGTCAGGAACGTCTGCGCGTAGCTGTTCCACTCCTTCGAGTCACCGGTGCCATTGGGGATAATCGACTTGGCGAGTGCTTCCGCGTCCCATGGACCCTCAAGTTCGCAGGTCGGACTCCAGTCGATGCAGCGGTCGTCAAACGGATTGAGGATGGCGTCCGTTTCATCGTTGTAGTAGCGCGTCAGGAACTCGCCGCCCGAGTCAACGATGAGCGCCGTGTCGCCGCGCGCGCGAATCGCATCAAGCAGGTTCGTTATGCCCACTGACTTACCGGAACCCGTCGCGCCGCAGTAGAGCAGGTGATATGGCTCTGCGTCACGCGGAAGCGGAACCTGTCCGAACTTGATGGACGTCTCCGAACCGCTTTTCTGAATCTGGCGCTTCAACTTGCCCGCGTCGCCGAGCTTCGCGCCGCGCTCAAACTGCTCATCTTTCTGCCGCGCGCTGAGCACGATATCGATGGCGGGAAGGAGGGCAAGGCCAGCCGCCAGCGCAAATAGCGCCTGCTTAATGTCCTCCGCCTGGGATAGCACCTTAAGCGTCACACCAACCAGGACGATTGCGACGCCGTAAAGGCCGAATTCACAGACTTTCTTGAGCACCGGAAACCAGGTGCCCCAGCGGGACGCCAGCTTCTTCCATCCAAGGAAGAGGGAATAGATAGCCAGACCGACGCCGGCCGCGTGTATCAGGTCAAGGGACATGCAGGAAGGTTCTCGTTAAACGTGTCTTGAGAGTAGCGACGCGTTCTATGCGAAGGCCTTCGAGCCCCGCCGGCGCGCGGTAGCGGCCCTTCGCGCTATACCCAGGACTATCCGCATCCCAGGAAGCACATGACCACGAAAACGACTGAGCCGGACTTCGTCGTAATCGACCCGATGTACGACTTCATCTTCGATGACGCAGCCCGCACGGACTCCCCGAACCCGGAAGGCGCTGTCGACGCCGAAACGTTGACTCAGGCCGTGCCGCTCGAGCAGCGGGAGATGGTCGCGCCTGAATGGGTGGTCAATCAGGCCGAAGGGGGACAAGCACCCGCCAAAAACACCCCAGGCAGCGAACTCGCCGCCGAGGCGGGCGGACCGTTGGACGCAACCGAAGCGGGCAAGCAGCAGGACGATGGTCACCGCAGCGACGACTCCGAGCACGGGGTATCGGACAAGGACCTGACGGAGGACAACTCCGAGCACGGCGACAACATAGGCCCACAGCCCGAGGTTGAACCCGAGCAGGGAGCAACCGCCGAGAAGAAGGAACAGCCGCGCGCGACCGGTCTTCCCAAGCTACCGTTTCTCCGGGGCGGAAAGAAAAAGTCTTCGTCGCCCGACATGGACGACGACTATCAAACGCTCCTAGCGGAGATGGACGACGAGAAAAAGCAGGAGAAGGACAAGCTCTTGCCAGAACTATTCGCGCCGCGCAACGAGCCGAGTGCAAACAGCATGAACGTCGCGGTCGGGGCGGCCGCCGCATCCGTCGCTCTACGGCAGGGCGCCAATCCTACAAACCCGAATATGGCACCCGGCGCCCGGCACCACGACCACGGTACAGCGCGCGCCTCCGGACTGTCAGCAACGGGCGTCTCAGTCGCCGGCCCGGGCGCGACTGCCCGTGTTGCTCAGCCGGCGGCGCGGTCTGACGCGAAGCATCTTGACCACCGCAATCACTCCGTGGCCGGCGGCCCGAGAGCCGAGACGCACAAGCACGCTCCGCCGAGCACGCCGCCTCTGCGTTACAAACGGCATGACGCGCCAGCCTCTAAGGTTCAGCCCCATCCGACCGCGAAGCCGGGACCCGTCGCGGCCACTCGCCGCGCGGAGAACCCCCACAGTGCCGAAACCAGGAACGAGCGGGACCTTCGCCACGCAATCGCCGACCACATGAACAAGGGCGGTTTCGCCAACGAAGCGAAGCAGGCGGACGCTATCGCTCGAATGGTCTCCCAGAAGGTCGACGAAGGCTACGGACACGCTGGCGCATCGCTTCATCTGCACAAGACTGGCGACGCGCTTGCGACGCTCGAGCCAGCGGAGAAGGCCGCCGGCAAGGGAACGCTGCGCACGAGCATGGAGACTCTTGCTTACGTACGAGACAATGGCATGCCCCGTAACGCCGTGCAGTCACTGCGCGAGGGTCAAGGCGAGCGGAGCGCGGGCGCGAGCGACCTGCAGGTCATCGAAAAGGCCGGGGTCGAGCAAACAAAGATGATAGAGCAGCGGTTTCGCGCACCGGCCCAGCGGCCGGACCAGGCTGAGGCCAACCCCGCGCCACTGGAGCGGGCAGGACGCGAAGCACCCGACGCTTTCACTTCGCGCGGGAAAACCGGCGACCGAAGCACGGGCACACCCGAGCGCGCCGCCGAGAGAGTCGCTGAGAGCAAGGGGCCGGCAAGAGCAGTCGAAGCAGCAGCGAGTCACGAGATTCGCACCGCTTCGCGCGACACGGGCATGGAGCGGTAGCCGGTGCGCTCAGCACAGTCCTGCACAAAATCCCTCACCTTGCCCGGTACTATCCGGCGTCGATACCCGCCGACTCCCGGTTGCTACACAAAGGGTGCAGTTTAACTTTTTGTGCCCTACCGGGGCTTTGAGAGGCCAACATGGAACAGCTGGTGATGATGAAGGAAGATGTCTGTTTGCTGACTCGCGATGAACTGGATGCTCGCCGCGTCCTGAGCAACTTCGACGACGAGACCGCGCGTCTGGTCGCAGGAGAGCCGATTTATCGCCAGGTGAGCATCGACACAAACGGCGACGTCATTCACGTTCACCTGAAGACGGTCGATGAAACGGCTGTGACGCAGGGTGTCTGGTCGGAAGGTCGTGACCCGGCTGACTACACGATATTGTTGGAAGATGTGCGCGACGTGGACGGCATTCGCTGGCGTCTGCGCGAAGAGAAGGTTGCTGTGTCGGCTGTCGTTCTTCGCATGCTGGAACGCCTGAAGGACAACATGCGCATGTTCCGCACCGTGCTCGCAGCTTAAACTCCGCTGCAACGACGATGATTCAAAAGCTCCGCTGGATTCATTTCCACGGAGCTTTTTCTTCTCTGCAGCCGCGCGCGCAGCCGGCGCCTAACCCTCCTCAGCCTTCATCGCGATAGGGCACGAACTCGATGTCGTTGTCCTCGCCGTTGTACTGCCAATATCCGGTCGAATTAGACCCGGCAGGTTTTACGAACAGCTTTGTTGGAACGGGTCGGTGCCGCGCCGGGCGTTGAACGTTTCATCCGTCAGCCGCAATGAATTCGCCAGTGTGCTGCTGCCGGCTCTGGCGTATTACGCCGTGGAGGGCGGACTCGTCGTGCAAACGGAATTTCCGGATGCCAGGAGATGCGCGTGGTCATTCCAGGTTGCTCGCTTCGTCGCTCGGGCACGGTGCGCGCGCATCCTCAATGTCGAGGAAAGGACTCAGGTGCGCAAAAGCTTCCACCAGTTCTTCCCGATGTTCCGCCAGCTCTGCCGGAACAACAACGCGAACCTCCATCAGGCGCGAGCATCCCGAGCGCTCTTTCTCCCTTATCTTTGCCTTGATTTCGTCGAGGTTGAATTTCCCGTCGAGGAAGGCGAGCGGCTTCACGATTGCACATCCCGTGCGTTCCTCATTCACCGCAGAGAGACCACTACCAAAGCGGCTGCAACGCATCCAGCCTTTTTCAGGTGCGGTGCCTGTGGCATTGATGATGAGCCCCGTTTCCTCGTGCCAAAATTCGACGCGAGACGTAAATGTCTCCGAGTTGTACCATCGCAGAGAGATAACCTTGGCGTCTTCGGGCAGTTTCTTCGCGACGCGTGTTTGCATTAGCTCGTCCATGACCCACCGGTTGCTCTGGTACTCACGCAAGCTGTCGAGGTCGCAACTGGCGTCCAACCAATCGGCGACATACACGGCGTATACGACGACTATCAGAAGCCACAGCGCGCCAACAACCCACGCTACCGCCGTGGGGAACCAAGCCAACTGCCCGGTGGCGGGCGCGAGCGCCCACGAGAACAGCTGCACGCAGTAAAGCAGCGCCATGACAGCGCTCGCCACCAGCAATAGCTTGAGGCCCGGCAGCAGGCGCTCCCGCACGCGTAAGAGGGTATCCCTGTGTTCCGGTGTTGGAAGCAGCCGGCCCAGAGTAAAAGCACTGTAAAACCGGGCGCTCAGGTACCCGAGCGTTGTGACCAGCATGCCAATCGCGGGCACACTGAACATCACCGAGTCGAGCAGCAGCGGGGCAGCGCCAAACCGAGTCAACGCCTCGTTCGCAAAATGGAGAAGCGCTAAAACAAGCGATTCAATCTGCGCCATCAGCTGCGAGTACAGCACGTGCTCGTGGAGCGCTGGATACAGAGCGGCGGTAAGGCACCCAATCAGGCCAAGCGCAATGTACGAGGGTGTCTTCGGCACAGCGATGATGTCGGGAACTGATTGACCAGCTCTGGGCATGGCAATGACCTCTAAAGGGAGAACGCGTCTCGAGCGGGAGCAGGACGTTTATTTGTTAAGTTTGTGCCAGCCGCGCACAGACTTTACATTTCATATTAACAAATCCCCACCAACAAGACAAATTCCACCCCGTGTTCCTCGCCATCACCCGGGCATATTGAAGCGGGGCGGGCGCCTTGCGGTATTCATCTCAAGATGCGGCTTTCTCGGGTTTCGCACGCTCACTGCATGGTGAACGACACATAGCCGATTCCGCTGTTCCACGAGACGTTCATATTTGGGCTCAAAGCAGTGGACGCGACATAGGAGCCACCGCCACCTCCCGCGTAGCCCGAGTAATAGCCGCTTGCACCCTGGCTCTTATACACATCTGACGCTGCCGACGAAGGCCTA
>NZ_VZQP01000062.1:0-42644 GCF_014397655.1 Paraburkholderia sp. UCT31 | reverse complement strand
CCCCATAATTGCCTTGTCCCGCCTGACCGACCAGAATTCGCAGAACAGTGCCTTGTGTCAAGGATAAAGTGGTAGTGAGGACAGCGCCGTGGCCACCCGGGCCAAACCCTGACGACGCCCCCCCCACACCTCCCGCGATGGTTACGGTGTAGGCTCCGGTTGCCGGCACGGTCCACGACTGAATACCGCCCGATACCGATACCGTTCCGGCCAGGAGCGTTCCGCTATAAGCGGTCGCACACTGAGCGGCGGTCGGCCCGTTGGCACCGGTGGCTCCGCACGCCGTGAATTGATAAGGCCCTTTGGGTACCGGTGCCTGTGCCTGTGCTTGGCCCCGTAGCCCCGAAAAGGGCACCCGGAGGGTGTAAGTTGCGGCAGAGGCTCGATTGTTCGCCCCTAGAGCCAGAAGGCTAAGGACAAGAGCTGATAGCGCTGCTCTGGTGTACGTTTTCATTGTGTTTTAGGGCAAGGGGTGGGCGTCGTTGAGCCGTATAGGAAAGCGCGGTCCGGTCCGGTCCGTTCCGGCGACAGGGGCGTGCCGATTACGCGGTTGAGGGGTGCACGCGGGCCCATCGTCGGCGATGTTCTAGCATCCCGGATAAGCCGATAGCCGTTTGCTTTGAGAGATTTTTCAGGAGACTTCGGCGCTTTACAAAAAAGCAGGGGAGTCCCTACACTGGGTGTCTCAGGACACTTCCACAACGACAGGACACTAAATGACCACCTCTACAACGCAAAGCGAAGCACCTAAAGACGGGCTGACTCCGTCACATGCGACTGCTGTTCTCAACGTGGCGCAGAAGTTCGATGTATGCACCTGTCGAACCGCTGCTGGCACGCCGGCAGCTTCGCACCACAAGCCGGATTGCCAATACCGGTTGATGGTCGAGGCCGCGCAGATTCTCGACGGCGTCCCCGGTGGCTGGCCGCAAGTGAACACAGGGGAGACCGAGATTGCCGACACTGCCGACACTGCTCTGGACTGGAAAGAGCGCGCTCTCAAGGCCGAAGCCGCTTTGCAGTGCTCCGGGGCATCGCTGCTCGTGGTGCCGGATGCACAGGTAAGCAACAAGCATCGCGGCGGTACGCAGGCCTATCTCGCTACCGAATACTTCAACGAGGGTTTCAACGCATGCCGCGATGCTGTCCTCGAGGGTATGACGCTCGCAGGCGCCGCCCAGCGCAAGCTGAACGGCTGGCATTTCGGCGAGTATCACGACGGCTGGCTCGTCACCGACCCACAAGGCCGCGTGCATGTTGCGCATGACAAGCCATCGAGCGACGAGACTGAAAGGACGCTTGCGCGGTTGTGTCAGGCGCTGGCTGGTTCGCGGGCCACCGCGTCCACGCAAGTCCAAAGCGTGCTGGAAAACGAGGAGCACAATGGCTAAGGCGCGAATTTCACCGTCGATGCGCGTGGTCCTCGAGAACCTGGCCGCCGGACGGGAAGCCTTCGGACACATCAGCGGGCGGTCCGCGCATGGCGGCGCGTCAGGGACTGCAGGGGCCTTGCTAAGGCAGGGACTTGTAACGAGTGTCGCCGGCCGGATGACGTTGACGGATGCGGGCCGTAACGCTGTCGCCAACAGCACCGCAATCGGCTAGATTGGCCCTGCTGTCGAGGGCCGCCCATGTAATTACGCCCCTTCAGCGAAAGCTTGAAGGGGCATTTCTTTGGCAATAGGGCGCGGCGTCTTTCTTGACGCGCCGCAATACTGCGGTGATTGCGGCATTAGGATGGATTGGGTATCCGGATTCTCTGGTTGAAACGTGTAAGGTTTCCAGACAATCCACATACCCAAGAAAAAGCCGGAAGCGTGAGCCTCCGGCAGTAAATCAGTGCTTGGTCTTCTCGACCTGCTGGAAGACGTCAATTACCTCGGCCCACGCGCGCATGCGCGATTCCTCATCGAGACGATGCTCGCCGTTTGCGCTTCCCCCGCTCGTCGCCTCGCGTCGCAGCATATCCACCGCGAACTGATAGGTGGAGGTGATTCGTTGCTCTGCCGTTTCTGTTCGCGAAGTACCTGCGTTTGTCAGGCGCGCGAGCACCTGAAAATAGACGCGTTCACAGATGACGCGATAACGCAGGTCCGGCAGGTCGGCAGCGACCTTGACGACTGCCAGAGGGTCATCGGCGGTAGCAGCGGCTTTGAGCTTTGCGGCCATATCTTCCATTGCCCGGAAGCTTGCCTTATGCAGTTGGCCGATACCAAAAACCAGCTCTTCCAGTTTCTTTTCGTACATGGTGTTGTCCTCATGAGTTGCACGGTTAGCCCGTGAACGGTATAGCCAACGCGCCGCCACCAACGGCCGGAAGAGCCTTTCTACCCACACGTTGCCCGAGGATTGCGTCGCGACAGTGCTTCAGCGCGTCGCCGTCTCAAGAAAGGGGAGCAGCCGGAGCGTAGTGGGATGGTAGTCCCGCGTCTCGCCGGCAATATCCTTCGATTGTGCGTATGTCTTCCAGCGCATCGCCTCCGAATAGCGCCGGCGGAAGGCCTGGTCGAACGCCGCGCAAACCTCTTCGTACGTGGCGCCCTTCAGCTCCGGTCTGAGCACCATTCCCGGCAGCTGCGTCGCGAGCAGCCCGGCAGCGGGCTGGGTCATATCCAGGTCGGCGGTATTGTGCGGAGAGGCCCAAAGCATGACGATGTCGTCGTCGCGCACGGTATCGCCGCAAAAGACAGCGTAGAGTGCTTGCTTTGTGGCCAGTTTGAAGTTTTGTGTTTGAAAGCCCATCCATCTTCCTTTACAAATTCCGCACCGCTCTGTGCCCCTGCCGAAACTGAAGGTGCACCAGTATTGACGGCAATCCGGTTTTGCTATTGCTGGAGTAGCAGTGCAAAACCGGCGTAATTCGCTTAATCGCCCCACTTCTTGCCGACGACACCAGAAATAATGGCTCCCGCGATACTCCCGGCAACCTTCCCAGCGTCTTTAACCGCCGACAGTGCCTGTTCTTCCATGTGGATTTGCCGCGTCATTGCACTGACTTCACCGCGCACCAGCTCGCGGTTCATTGCCCGCACCTTGTTCGCGTAGGTCTCGCTGAATATCGACTTCGACCAGTCCCAATTGATGGCCCCGGGCTGGCACTGCCACGGAGACTTTTCCGGCGTCAATTCGCCGTTGTACGCATCGACCGCCGCGCCGACAAGGACCTCAAGACCGAGAATGCCGGGGCCAAGCGCAATCTTTTCGCCTGTCGTAAGGCTCCTGCCATCTGCGCGAAACGCGCCGTCAATCTCGGCTTGCGTTGGCGGGTCGTTGAAAATGCTGAAATCGCTCATAGCTCGTGCCTCAAGTTTTCCGATTCGTTATCGCCCTTGTGTGCGGCCCGCGAAGGTTACAAACGGAGGCGGGTCAGTACCACTGCGTCATGGTTGAGCGCAGCGTCGAGGGCATCACGTACGCTGTTGCGTTCCCGATATTGCTGCGGCTGTTCCCCGATGTACGCCAACTCGAGGTGGATACCACCATCGAGCTCAAGCCCCATAGTGATAACTCCGGTCTGCGCGGCAGCTTCGAGTAAATCAAGACGTTTCGTATCAGTCGCCGCATCGAGCTCGCGTGACGTCGTGTTCCGGGCGCGGGCTGCTTCAAGTTCGCCGAGCATGACAATCAAATCGTCATGGCGAACAGTGACCGACCCGATACCTTCGCGGTTGTTGTGGGCCGGGAACCCGCAAGCCGATTGGCGCAAACGGTCGTATGCTTCGTGTCCGGTCATGCTGCGTTTCGGCCCGTCGGTCAGCTTCAGCTCGCCGGCGCGTCGCTGTGAGGTGGCTGCGAGTCCTGCGTCAACAGCCGCCAGTAGCTTCTGCTCCGGCGGTTCGCTGCTGAAAGCGTTGTGAGCGGCGGGGAAGCGCTTGCGCAGCTCAGCGAGCAGATAGTTCAGCCGCGCCGCCGGGGAGCCAGCAGCATCCGCGTAGAAGCTCTCAACAAGTCGCACGACAGAGCGCTCGGCGTCTTCGACCCCGGCCTTCTCATGAAGCGGCGGGGAGGCGCTGTTGAGGTAGGCATTTTGCCACTGTCGCGCGGAGTAAACGAGTTCTGTGAGGCGCGATTGCAGTTCTTTGCGCTGATAGTCGGTGAGGCGGGCCGGTTGGGCGCCTGCCGGCGTATCGGGCGCGCGCGTCGCCTTCACAAACGCGTGCACCTTGTCGGTCAGCGGCGTTGTGTAGTCGGCCTCTGTGTCCGTGTTGTACTCGTGCGCGGGACTGTCAATCAGGTTTCCAATAACGCGAAGCTCCGTTTGCAGGCGCGTTACCTGGAGGCGCAATGCCTGCAACAATTCCTGCAGGTCTGGATGCTTCCAGTTTGGCTCGGCATCGCGCGTGACGGCGTGCGAGGCTTCCCACGCCTTCAGACCGAATCGAATCTGGTCGGTGTCCCAGTTGAAGGCAAGGTCGTCCGGCATCGCGTATTCGCGACGAAACCACGCTTCGAAATTTTGTCGACTCGTCATACAGGTGCTCCTTCGCTGACGCGCAGCGCTTGTTCTATCGCGGCGCGCACGTTGTGCGCATACCATTCACCGTTGTTCGCCTGGCAGTCGAAGACGATTCGATTAATTTCTTCGAGCGACAGCTTTCGGCTACTCGTGGCGGCCCGAGGAGCGACGGCGAGCATCGCCTGGTAGCGGCCCGTCATGTCACCCATGTTCTCGTGACGGCAGCCGGTCGCTACCATTTCCTCGGTCGGTTCCACAGGAGCCCACTGCCAGACGTCGACTGCTTGCGAGTTCGCAAGGGCGCTTGCGGCGGCGCTCCACGCGGCCAGTTCGTCGCGCTGCACGTGGGGAATCAGGTCGCTTTGAGCTGTCGTCACCCGGCCACTCCCGCACGGCCGAGAAGGTCTGCGGCTTTTCGCAAATCTCCTTCGCTGTCGATGAGCGCAGTCTCCAACCGGTCGTCGATTGTCGCGTCCGCAGTGAAGCCCGTTCTGTACGATACGAGCGATTGAAGCGTGTCGAGACGCTGAGCGTCGGTAGGCGCGTCGCGTGCGGTTAGCTTCCGAGGATGATTCGGCTCACTCGCGGCAGGTGCCTCGTTTTCCCAGCGCTTGAAGTACGCGGTTTCCTGTTCCTCGTCGGTCGCGCCTGCTGCGGCAGGGTCGTGCGGTCCGTTAGCAATGGCTGCCGGTGGCGTGTCCAGCATCGCGGTGAGGAACTGCCAGATGAACGCGTCGGAGCTTCCCCCGTCCTGCCAGTTAAAGCGCCACGCCTTGCCGTCAGGCGCGGCTAGCCTGACCTGAAATTCCGACGTGCGCTCCAGCGTCCATCTGTCCGGCAGGGCGACCGTGGTCGGTTTGACCCGCACGGCCTCCGTCGTCACCGCTGACTGCGCGGCAGGAGAGCTGGTGAGAAGATAGCGTCCGAAGTCGGTCAGGTAGTGACGCCCGAAAGGAGCGACGCGAACCGCGCCAAATTCAGCCAGCGCGCGCATGTCCTCCTTGTCCACATCATGCCCGTCCGACTCGGAATCCTCGCAGCATCCGTTGAAGCGACGCAGGCAATGCATGAGCCTATGACCCAGACGCGGAAATTGCTCCACCGGCTCCGCTGTAACAGAGGGCTGCGCTTCATCGCCGGCGCGAGTTGCGTTGTTGATTCCGGGCATTGCTTGCTGTTCCGGATAGCAGACGACAGAAGGGGCGCAAAGATAGAGCTTGGTGCCGTGCGGCAAGTCTTCCAGCCGTTTGCACTCGCCAAGCGTGTTGAGAAACACCTGTCCATCGCGGTGCTGGATGTGCGCCACCGGCTCCGGCGACAGGCGGGTCTGCGCCTCATCTTCCGGTGCGGAGGTGACTGCGAGGTCTGACAGGCGGCTGATTGGCAACCCCCGTATCACGTCCGTCCATGCGCCAATCCACGTATTCGATTGCGCTGACTGTGTCGCAACAGGTGACTGCGCGGGCGGAGTGCACGACTCCTCAAGCTCGGACTCGGCTCTCCCGCAGACCCTGCAAAGCCCCAGCACGACCTCGCCGTTGCGGTCCAGGACCTGCGGCGGCGCGTCTGCGTCGCCCGTCTTGTAGAGCAGGTGAACGGGTTCGCTCTCAGCGACGGCCTCGCTCATGGTTTCGCCGGAGAGCAGCACATTGAGGCGCTTGGCGAGCTCGGGGCATTCGCTGAGCGACAGCCCGTGGGTCCATGCGTCGCGCATGTAATTTATCAGCTGTAAGGTGCTCTCGCGGAATGACTGCGAATCGGCGGTGTTGCTCATTGTTGTGTCCTCTGGTTCATGGTCGCATTTACGCCGGA
Source organism: Paraburkholderia sp. UCT31 (assembly GCF_014397655.1). Lineage (NCBI taxonomy): Bacteria > Pseudomonadati > Pseudomonadota > Betaproteobacteria > Burkholderiales > Burkholderiaceae > Paraburkholderia > Paraburkholderia sp. UCT31. Next base: position 36,376 of record NZ_VZQP01000062.1, on the reverse strand, counting down.
GCCTTGGCGGCGCGGCGTGCAATCCTTCAGCGCTTTTCTTGAGCTAATGTAAAGGCTACGATTTGGAGGCAATTATACGCGGCCGCCGCTTTTGTAACGAGTGTTTGTTGCCTGCGCCACTTTACAGCGCGGACACCGAGGCTAAAGGATTTGGCTATACAATCGCGCAGGCCTGCAGTGGAGGATTTCCTCTCGACGCTGGCCCGGGCCGGAACGGTTCGCCGCGTTGGGCGGCGCACGGAAACCTAGCCTATAACGGAGAAGAATTCATGAAACTCACCTTCCCGGAGGCGCCATGTTAGTCAGTTAATTACTGGAGACTAGCATGGTTGTCATTCCGAAAAATGATGGGCCGTACACGGTTTATGACCGTAACGGCAATGTGTCGGTGTATCGCACGAAAGCACAGGTGGTCAAAGCGTCTGGCGGGTACGGCCGCCTTAAGCGGCGTCTCGAGCGCGGCAAGCCGGTGTGCGCACGGGCATGGCTCGCCCAGCCCGAAGCGTCGACGGTGTGGTATTACGCCGAGGAGCGTGCTTCTCGGCTGGTGTTGAACACGGTGGGCGACTCGCTTGCGATTGAGGCGTTTGCCGAGTTTGCGCCGGTGAAGAAACCTCGCATTCAAGGTGACTACGGAGTCTCTCACGAGGGCCGCAAGCGCACCAACGGGCGCTGGTATCGAACCATCGGCACCTTCCCCGAGCGTCGCATGAATGCTCTTGTCCTCTTCGAGGACGGCGAGACGGCATCGCGCGCGGCCCGGCAGGGCAAGAACCTGCCGAGCCCTTGGGACGACTACGTTCGGAGCAACGAACGCAATTGGAAGGTTCAACGCCAGAAGCAATACCGCGTCCGCTGACCCGCGATGCGCAGACACAGGTGGCCCGGCCAAAGCCGGGCCACTTCACTTTCACACCAACGAATTCCGAAGGAGAGGTATGCCATTCGACGACACGCTGGAAAACCGGCGCATATCGCAGACAGCGCCCGAGAGCATCACGCTCTGGACGCTCATCGTTACCATGTCGGATTTGCACGCGACAGTGTTCCGGGCGCATGAAAGCATTATTAGCTCGCTGGCGACGCCGAATCTGGACGAAACCGAGGCGCTGGAGCGGGTAAAGATGAACCAGGAACTCATCGAGCGGGCGCAGGAAGCTATTGCCGACATCGAGGCTCTGCTCGAGAGCCGTCGCGCAGCGATTGCGGCCATTCCGAGTCAGGAAGGCTAGCATGCCATCGGTGCCCGCCGAGTCGACAAATGCTCGACGGCCGCGAAATCGAGAGGCACCCCGGAGGAATGGGCCGAGTGGCTCAAGCAGCTTCGGGCGAGGGTAAGCGGGACAGCAATGTGCGATTTTGCAGTACGGCGGGCCAAAGCGGTCATCTCTGAGATGGACACGCGCGCAGCGCTTGGAAACGAGTGTAGTAGCGCCGCATCCCGTCTTTGATTTTCAAGTTCGGTAGGCTTTACAAATGTTTGTCTGGAAAGCACTCGACGGCTTTACATTTTACCGTTTACAATAGGTAACGGCCACGAAAGCACTAGACAAATGCAACAACTCGAACAGAAGAAAATCCGCACTCACAAGTCTATCCGCGTCAGTCAGAAAGACGGTCCCGACACGACAATCGGACTGCAGGTGACGCTGTTCCAAACCGCCGCACAGGCGCTTGGAAGCGAGCAGGCCGTGAGCCGGCTCGTAAAAGACGCCAGCCGGGCCTACGACAACTTGCGCGGAAAAACCACGAGCCGCTCTGAGTTCTGCGCAACGCTGCTTGCCGAGACGATTGGCAGAAACTCGCTCGCAGGCGTTGCCGCGTGACGGACCTCGCCAAGGGATACCGGCCTATATCGAGTGGGGCAGGCCGCATCGAGTAAGGCCGTCCCGTAGCACCTAGATGAGGAACCGCCAGCCGGCGCCATTGAGCCGGGCGAGCAGGGCGCGCAGCCCGCAGTGGGCAATCGACGCGCCTTAAGCTACCGTATGCCGAGTGGAAAAAAAGGAAGCCCGCCAAGCGCGGGCTTTCGAATTTTTATGCGGGCTGCTGTGCGCGTTCACGGATAAGGCGGTAGCTGCAGTTCGCCTTTGCCCACGCCAAAAGCTGCTCCCTCGTGTAGGGGCCGTAGTACTCTGCATCGACACCGTAGCCCGGGTTCAGGCCATACACGACATCCGTTTCCGCCTCGTCCGACCAAATTGGCCAGAGATGGCCGACCCCGCGCCCTATGTACCGCACAATCTCCTGATTGAGCTCAACGACTCGTGAGCGGGCTTTTAGACGTAGTTGCGAGTCAAACTGCTTCTGAGCCTGCTTTACCGCCGCTTTGTCGTCCTCACTCAGTTTTGTGAGGTCCGCCATGATGACGCCGCCAAGGCGTTCGTTGCGTTTCAGGAATGTCGCAGCGAAGACGACATTTCCGGCGCGAAGTGCCTCATGAAAGGCGGTGAGCGCTTGCACATATCCCACGCCGCGCACGCGGATTGCGAACGAACCCGAGTCCCATGCGCCCGCGACGTGGGGGTCCTGATACTTGGAACCTTCGATGAAGCGAAGCTCATTTGTGCACTCCGACAGGCTTTGCGGCGCGAAGCCCAGAATTGCTTCGGGGACATCGCCCTCGGCAATGACGAACTGAAGCTGTTGCGGAAACTTCACGATGCGTTTCGATTCGAGCAGGTCCGGATAGACCGGCTCCTGTCCGCGTCGAAGGACATCAATGGCATCTGCTTCGGATTCGCTCTTGGCCGTCAGGCTCGACAGCAGGACTTCGCTGCCACACTCGTGCTCCGTGCAATGGTCGGAGCCCGTAGCGAATCCCACCAGACCCGAATTCGAAAAGACAAGCTTGCTTTCGCATCCACGATGCATCACTCACCTCAAAAAATGGTTGGGCGTCGCGTATAAGGAAGTCTTCAGTTCTACAAACCGCGCGGACCCTCAAGCCCTTAACAAATAATACACCTGTCGGCAGGCTAAAACGCTTCCCTACACGGGGCTTTGCATATTTGCAGGCCCCTCGTGAACGTTTCCAGCTTTTCAAATCGCGCGGATACCGCTCTTCGAAACCGCACAATCCGTCGTGAGGTGCGCGGACTCATCGAGGCGCTCGAGTCGGTCTCGACAACGCTTTGGCCCGGAAAGTCGGAAAAGCAGGCCGGCAAATGCATCCTGCAGCCCATGCTCAATTGCTGGATTGAACAGGAACTCGTCGAGCGCGGCTGGACGAAGGAAGTGGCGGTTACCGGCGTAAGCGAAACCGACGGCATGCGGGTGGATTTCTGCCGCAAGATTGGCAAGCGGGTCATCCTGCTCGAGGTTCAGCTCGGTAACGTGGGGCGACTCTATGCCGATTTCGCCAAGTTCCAGCACGCGCAGATGAAGGGCAACCTTGCGCTCGCCATTACCGTGTCGCTGACGGCCGCGACGGCCAAGCTCACAGACAGCGGACTCTCGACGCATGAGAACACCCTCACGCGAGTGGCCGAGTTCAATGACACCATCTTCGAGGCTATTCCGGTGCCGCTGTTGTGTCTTGGACTCAGTCACGACCCCTCCAACGTCGTCGACCTCTCGAAGTCGCGTTTCCCGCATCCGAAAATCCTGAGCGGCAAGGGCGCAAAAGCCGAAATCGCGAGCGCAGTCGAGAAGCTTCGCCGTGGTGTTCCGGTAGAGTGGGTCGGCCCTCGAGAAAACGCGGCGGTGATGGTGGCGAGCGGTCGTGTGGCGCCGCGCCGCGCGGCCACGCGCCAGACCGCCCGCCGCACTCACCTGAAAGCGGCATAGCCAAGCGCGCCGCCGGGGCGCTACGCCCTAACTTGTCGAGGGCGGGGACGCCGCCTCTGCGGTCTGGCTCACGAGGTCGTGCGTGACCAACACGGTCCAGTTCAGGCCGTCGCGCAAAACCACGTAGTAGCCGAGCAGTCTCCGCCCTTTCCAGGCGGAGCGCACGCCGCCGGGCGTAGCGCCGGCTAGCATCTCAATCTGGTCGGCGCCGTGCTCCCGCGCGAACGGAATGAGCCATGCTTCTCCGGCCTGGGCCGCGTCGATTTCGTCGATGAAGGTCTGCATCATGGTTGCGGTTCCCGTTAGCGGTAGTACAGGTACACTTGTGGGCCGTCTTTTAGGATGAACAGCTGGAAGCCGACATAGCGCCGGTCCGGCGCACGCAGCTTTACGGCTTGCGCGGGTGTCACCCATCCGTCTTTCGCACACTCGGACGACCAGGTGGCGTCCTTAACGCAGATTGCGAGCGAGCCGTCAGGGAAATGAGAAAACTGGTCCGCGTGCATGAAGCCGGTAGCGGTCGTTGCGGACACGAACCCGGAATTCTGGGATACGGACTCATCCGGCGGCGCCGTATAGGTGGCGTTGGCCGTCCGCGAAAACAGAAGCGACGCGACACAGCCTGCGACAGCGAGCAGAAGCCGCGAGTTCGGATTAAACATCGTTATTCCTATTTGTCTTTTTCAGCACAATCAACCTCACCCAATAGGCTGGCGTCCCGCGTCCTGCATGGGGTGTACCGCGAGTCCTTGCGATGCTTTGCGATATGCAGCGTGAGTCGGTCCTGCAGGTCTCCGAGGAACCCAGGGCAAGGTGGTCAACCGCGTTGCGCGGCGCCGGTCGAGAATTCGGCGCTCGCGTCGCGCCGGCCCAACTCGGCATAGGCTGCTGTACGGGCTTCATCCCCCGCGCTGTCGTACACGCGGCGCTCCCGTCCGGCCAGTTCGTCCAGTTGCTCCGCCTGGTCGCGAAGCGTGCGCGCGAGAGTGTCATTGCCGGATGCAAAAGCGACACCGGCTTTGTCGCGCAGTGCCTTCGCTGCCTTGTCGACGCCGGCGTGGATGCCTAGCTGAAACGCGGCATCGCCAATTGTGCCGGCGAGAGACACCAGCGTTTCGGAAGTGAGGTCTTGGGATTGGCTCATCGTGTCGGGTGATTGTTTAAAGAAATGCACTGCGACAGGAACGCTTAAAGATGCCTGCCCGCCAGCGTTGTCCATACGCCTATTTTGCACGCGCCCACCGGACTGCTATTTCGGCGGCGCGCCGCGCAAAGCCGGTTCGACTCAGGCCGAGGCAGTCTCGCGCGCCTCAGGCGATACCTGCCATTTGCGCGTGAATTCCTGTTCCAGGGCTTCGTTCTGCTCGGGAGTGTTCTTGCTGGACCATACGACCTCTTGTGCTAGCTTGATGGGCTGCAGATAGGGCCACAGGGTCTCGCCGTCCGCAACGACTTCCTGACGCCAGTCATTTGGAACATCCGCGTACTGCGCCTTGTAGTCGGGCAGCTTTTTCCTGTTGTGCTCGAGGGTTTCTGCTGTCTCCGTTGCCGGACTCAGCCTGATGGTGGTCATGAGTACAAGTTCGAGCGAACTCTCCGGCGTGATTCCATAGAACTGCATTGAGCGTTCTGACGACTCGTTTTCGTCTCGGAAGGACGTGAGATAACCGTAGTAGTCAGTGGTGGTCGAGCCTTCCTTGAGCACCTCGCCACCGTGCCGGAACAGCCTCTTGGTCTCGGACTCCTGAATCCAGACGATGTCTTTCTCGAAGGTCATGCGTCGACGCTCACCGCCGACCGTGACGAACTCTGTGAAGGTTTCGGTGGTCCGCTTGACGACCGGGCAGTGTGTTTTGAAGGTACTCATAGTTTTCGCTTTTTGGATAGTGAAGGGCGGAGCCGTGACAGCGCGGATTCGGCTAGAGTTGTCAAGCGCGGCTTCGCGGGTTATCGGTATCCGATGGCGAATCGTGCAAGGCTTGGATTGCAGGGAAAACGAGTTCCCGGAGCGTCGGGTTACCGGGCAGGGCCTCCAGGGCACCCACCGCGATTGCGCGAAGGTCGGCGGGGAGTTCGTCGCCGAAACCATGGGCCGCTGCCCAGCCAATCATTCCGAGAAATCCATTCCGAAGCACCTGAAGTTCTTCTTTGTCAGCCACGAGGGCATCTCCTTTGCGCACGTTGCGGGTTGAGCCAGCCTTGGGTAGCTCTGCCACTCTCCGGCAGAAGAGGTCCCAGAAAGCGGCGTGCATGCTGCGGTGGCTGGGCGTACCTTCTGGCGCTTCCCACTGTTGCCAGGTACGCACTGAGGTGTGCACCAAGCCCGCAGCCCTGATTTGCGAGAGACCTGCCCGTGCGCGCGTCGCTCGCACAAGTTCTGGCGCTGGACTCTCAACGAGGGCGACACGCCGTTTGGTCGTGCGCGCCCGGTTCTGTTCGACCATGCTATGTCGCCTGCGGCGCGCCGCCCTTGAGCGCGCTCAGCTGTCGGTGAGCCGCTGCAAGCTCTTCGCACAACACCGCAACCGTCCAGCCCACGGTATTGACTGTGGACTCCGCAACATCGGCCGGCAAGCTGCGCCGGAGCTCGCGAATCGCCTTGCGCGTGTCGGCGACAAGACCGATAGCCCGGTCGCTCGCCAGCATGCCCGGTCGCGGGAAGGGCGCGGCTTCCAATGCTGCCAAGATGGCCATGCGCATCGCAGGAGTGGCCGCCAGCGGCCCACGCGTGTGCATCACGTTGTCGTACGCCTCGTCGGCCGCCACCAGCATCTCTTCGGTGACCACAGGATTCTGTTCTACTGGCAACATCTCAGTCGTTGCCCTCGAGGACGTGCGTCACTACCATCTGCTCGAGCCACGAGGTGTAAGACGGCTTCGGCTCTGGCAGTTCGGCGTAGGCGACGATGAGGCGCTTGCGCTTGTCGTCGATGATTTCGAGGAAAGCACCGATATCCTCTTCCGGGTCGACGTAGAAGGCGTCCTTGGGCTTGTAATAACCTGCCTCACGCGCGGTGCGCGTGGGCTTGCCCTCGGCGTCGTAATAGTTGCGAGACTCAAAAGTCTGGTTGAACGAGTCGAACTCCGTGAAGTCGACCAGCAACTGGCCAACTTCGGGTTCTGTGACCCTCCCGCCGACGATTGCCATGCGCATGCCCGCCTCCGCATAGCCGTCCCAACGGCCGACCTCGTCTTTACATTCGACGACAACGGGTGCGCCGCTGGCGGCGAGGGTGAAGAGTTCCTTGAATTTCATCCGTTGAAATGCTCCTGGAAACCTCGTCCTTCAGGGCGAGGAGGAAAGGAGGGCCGGCGTAGCCGGCCGCTTTGTTAGTGTGAGTAGCCATAGCCGTCGGCACGCTGTATGACCTTGCAGTGTCGATGACTAATGCCTTGAACGACGCCTTGTGACGTCTGGATGTTAAAGCTGCCAGTAGCGCGAACGGCCACGCGCCCGACGTAGGTGCCGACCTTCTTGCCGGAAGGGACGACGGCCTTGACGCGGTCACCGGTCTGAAACCCGTGTACACGTTTGGTACGCATCAGGTAGCCGCGCGGGAAGCCTTGCGCGGTCAGGCGCGTGCGCTGATAGCTGCCGCGACCCGCGCACTTGACCTCCAGCGTCGGACGCTTCCAACCCTGGACAGTCTCCACTTCACCAACGCAGACGGCATCGAGCGCGTGCGCCTTCGGAATGTGAAAGCGCGTGCGATTCCACTTCGTGCGCCCGCCGCTGGCGAGTTCAACCGCGAGTTCCGTCTCTTTCAGGGCCGAGGCGAGCGCCCAACGTGTGCTGTTGACAGCGGCAGCGTCGCGCAGCGGAGCTTTCGCCCGCGCCAGGATACGTTTGAGCCGCTGCTCGTCCTTGACGAACTCTCGCACATCGAGCGAGCCTTTGCGGCAATTGCACGGTTCGCAGGCAAGCGTCAGGTTCGACACGCGGTTCGAGCCGCCGCGCGCACGCGCGACGATATGCTCAATCTGCAGCGGCACCCCTTCGTCGTCGCAGTACGCGCATTGTCGCCCCCACTTCTCGAGCAGGTACTCGCGAACCTCATAGCCCAACAGTTCGCCTTGCTGATATTCGACGCCGGAAATCTCCGGCTTCTGCATCGCCTGCATGTCGAACCGCACGAGCTCCATCGAGAGAGCCGAGACCGGCGCCCAGCGCATCAGCCGCCGGACCCAGGACATCGTCGTGTCGACGCGATGCTGAAGGCTAGGCGCAAGCCAGCCTTCGCGACGTGTCCGATTGTTGAAGCGCGGCGCGCGGTAGCGAAGGTTCGCGCTACGCCGCCTGCGGCGGAAGGCGCGCCGCGCGGTGAGCGCTTCGCTGATTTGACGGCCGCGATGCACGAGGTCGAAGAGGTTCAGGACAGCCACACCTTCGTCGAACATCCGGACCAGCGCGACACCCGTTACCTTGCTGCCCGGGTCGAGCTTGACGCGAAGCGACTGATACGCGCTGTCCTCTGCAAGACGGTCCGTCAGCCGAATCACGAATGGGACCACGCGATGAACGCGCGCCCGACCGCGCGCGAGTAGCAGGCGCGCCCGCTTCTCACTGCACGGCATTAACGGCCTGCCTCGTCTGTCCAGCACAAATACTGCCATTTACTCTCCTTTGTCCCTTACGGGACCTTGTGACGGAAGCCTTATGGCTTCGCTCCCCTCGCCCATGTTGTACAGCGGTGCATCCTTGCGACCCGTTTCGTGCCTACCCGAAGCGTGTCTGCGGTCGCAGGTTCCAGAGTCCGGAACTGAGGAAAGCATTCCGGAGTGGGTCTTTAACCTCTGTACAACGTAGTCCCCTGCGGGACTGGGGCTGGTCAACCTCGGCTCTTTACAAGCCTCGCCCTTCAGGGCGGGGTGATTGACGTGGGGCTTCTGTCTTGTTTGATGTCGTTAGTTTACGCGCATTGCGCGTCTTTTACAAATCGGAGTTGACTTTACAAAACATGGTCCAAGCCATTCAAGTCGTAGGTGAATACCCGTAAAACGGGCTGTTTAGGGGTGAAGACGACAAAAGATGTGGATTTCCCTTCCTACATTTGAGAAGGTTCAAAAGGGAGGAGACATGAAAAAACCACTCACTTTTTGCTTGGTCGCAACGACCAGTCTGCTTGCACTGGCGGCCACAGACAACGTCGGGTTTCTGGCGCTCAATCCGGACACCTATGACATTGTCCAGCTCATGCTGGCAATGGTATCGGTTGGAGTTGCGGTATTCCACGTCGGCCAAAGGGTTCGCCAGAGAGCCATTAGCGTCGTCCCACTCATTTTTGGCATCATAGCGGGAACGCTGACGGGCGTTGTAGCAACAAAGAATCCGATGCTGGGCACCCAGCTTTGCGGCATCGGCAGCATATTGGCGCACACATCCATCCTGGCGTTGGTTGTCGATTCGATTCTGTGTCTTCTTTCCTACGCGGAACTGGATGGCGCAGAAAGCCTCGCGGAACAGGAAAGTCCGCCGGTATCGTGACCGCCGTCCGTAATTCAACCGCCGTAGTTGGACCTTGGCGGGGTTTTTTATCGCCCGGATTTGTCTGTATAATCCCACGCTTTTGAAGGAATCGTCGGCCGGTCCCGGAAAAGAACGTTTGCGCCCGCATGCCTTTGCGGTTCGTTTCGTTCCTAACTGTGGTTGCAGAGTCCGTACAGATTATTGACCTGGAGTCGGACTAGAATAAGGACGTTGTCTTAGAATGCATGACCTGACCGACGAAGAACTCACAATCGGGTTCAAACTTTTGCAGTCCATCAACGGCGAGAATGCCGCGCGGGAAGGACTCGCTGAGACGCCTGGCCGTTATATGAAGGCCCTGAAGGGCTGGACAGCAGGCTACGCCCAGGACCCGATAGCCGTCTTAAAGACATTCGACGACGGCGCGAAGGACTCAAACGACATCATCCTGCTGACCGACATCCCGCTCTATTCGATGTGCGAGCATCACCTGGCGACCATCTTCGGAGTCGCCCACATCGGATACATTCCCAATGGCCGCATTGTTGGCTTGTCGAAAATGTCGCGAGTAGTCGACATCTTTGCGAAGCGACTGCAGGTGCAGGAAAGGCTGACGAACCAGATTGCGGACGCGATTATTGAGGGTCTCGACGCTAAGGGCGTCGCCGTCGTTCTGGATTGTCGTCACATGTGCATGGAGTCTCGCGGTATCAACAAACCCGGCATTACGACGCGAACCACCGCCCGACGCGGTGTCCTGACTGACCCGGAGATGTACCGCCACGAGTTTCTTCCGCAAATACCCCGCAGCGTTACCGTCTAGGCGCTACATTTCTTTATCTGACAACCCGACGCGAGCACATTGCGAATGCGAACACATCCGAGACGAGGAAAGCCCCACATCGATGTATGCGGCTGGGGAGGAAGCGGGAGCGGGAGTGGGCGGCTTTGGCAGTGTTCGCAGCCGGGAACGTTGTCCGGTTGGGGTATGTCACCGGCGCAAGCTCACTCGGCCTGGGAAGAGCGCAATGGCGTTATGGCAACGGCGCGACTTGTGTTCCACGGACGGGCGCCTATCGCAGCACTTTGGCAGGCGATGCAGCGGTGCCCGCGCCGGAGCTGGCGGCAGCTGCATCTGTCGCTGCCCCGAGGTGTACCGGCGTCGCTCTGAGTACCTCTAGAGCGTCCACCAACTCCTTTGATTCCGCCGGGGATGCCGCCTCGTTTCGGCGGATTTCAGCGAGTTCGAGTAGCTGCGATACACGCTCCTTTGTCAAAGCAAAGATGAGCGAGGCTCGGGGCATATCCGGGAACTTCACTGAGGCGAAACGTACCCACGCGTCACGATAAGCAATCCACCTGCGCTCCGTCTCCTGGACTCCGGATTTCGTTACGTCACCGGACCCTTGGGACCACACCACTTCATCCCCTGTTTGCACGAATCGATAGACTTCGTTTAGCTTACCGTCTTCATCTGAGCTTTCCTTGCTTGTGTGCAAACGGAGTTTGCCCTTGGCGACTCGGCGGAAGGTTTTCGAAAAGCTGTCTTCGTCGGCCTCCCGTTGGTAGCCTTGGGCGAGATAGCCCGGTACACCATCATTGACCGTTTCGTCACATGCCCGCGCGTCGAGGAAAGCATCTTTTGCGGTCAGCAACGGAGCGAGGGCAGCCCGGTCCGATTTGGACCAACCCCGAGTGATACCCGCCAGAACTCTTAGTCTCTTCTTCTTGGCTGCCGCCTCATCGATTATTGGGAAACCATTGACATCGGTATTTACATTTTGGGTACTAGGCGAATTCGCGCTGGGAAGTGGACCGGGGCGGTTATTGCCTTCTGCGAAAACCGGCGTCGAGGCAAAGAGGACTACTGCTGAAAGGACGAGTGTAGTGCTGAGATTGCGCATGCTTTCGGGTAAAGAAATTGGTTGGGCAATGGGTGTAGCAAGCGAAGGGTCGAAATCGGCGGCGGCTGGTGCGTGTGTCCGAAATGCGGCCAGATGGCGGGGCCCATGCTCTGCGGCCAAAGCCAGGCGGGCGGGGAATGCCAGGATATAATGCCAGGCGATTGTGACGGCGTCCTGCGAGAACTCCAGTGGCGTGACCTCGCGCCACGAGCTGAGTGACTCGTCAGGCCGAGCGGGGGACGTCAAACGCATATCGAAGGCCGGCCGCAGAGAGCGGTACGGACCAGGTCATGAACTGAAGGAAGGCTGATGCGATTCATCAAATCCGAAGTCGTCGAATTTGACGAAAAATACGAACGAGCCCGAATCAAAAAGTTTTTTAGCGCCGAAGAAGCCGCGCCGATGCTTGCCGTTCTCGATGCACTGGAAGCCGGTGATTTGAAAACGGCCTCTGACCTGTTGACCGTCGGCGTGGCAAGCCGCATGCCCGCTGTCTTTAACGTCTTCAAGGCGTATCGAGACCACCTGCGGGAACCGGATGTTTACCTGGCTCCGAAGCGGATGGTCAGCGACGAGGGGCAGAACTAGCCATCGGCTGCAGGAATGCTGCGAGTGTCGGGACTTTGATGCGGCCCTCCGGAGGGGCTTGTCATTTCACAAACATGGCGAACGACCCGCTCGTTGCGTCACCGTAGTCGGTGGTGTATCCGCCGCCCGTACCGTCGCCCACGAACCAGGAGAGCCCTCCCCCACGTGTGTCGGCGGTCCAGAAATACACTCCCGCCGTGCTTGCGTAGTCGCACATACCGCGAGTCATGGGGGTGTATCCGGCGTTGCAGGTCTGCTGCCCAGTCCAGGCTAGCGAAGCGTAGCTGGAGAGGCAATCCCCAGCAGGATATGCACTTTGGTTGTAAGTGCAGGTCGGCTTCATGTACCGTACCCGGGTAGTACCTCCGAAAACCCCAACCAGTCGATAACCCGTTGTCACTCGACTATTGATATCCGTATCCGCCAGCTTCCCGCTGCCGTCCGAAAATCCAGCGTTCGTCAGGTAGTTTGTCTGGACGGCGCTGGAGGTGACCCAGGTCGCGGGGGCGGTACTCGCCGAGCCCTTTTCGACCAGCGTCCATCCGCCGCCGTCGGACGTCATATCGCACCAGTCGACCGTGGGCACTCCTCCCACTGAAATCGTGTAGGCGCCGCTTCCTGTGGCTCCCGTGTAGCCGTGGGTTGCGTCTCCCTTCAGATATCCCAGACAGCTCGAAGCATAGGTTCCATCCGCCCATTTGCGTCCGGAGCCAGACGTGACTATTCCGGTTTGAGGAGGCGAAGACGCTGAAGCAGCCAATCCGTGAACAGGAATACGGTAAATGTAGGTGTTCCCCGCAACCGCAGGTGCTGAGCTACTCAACGCCATCGCCGCCAACAAGCTCAAAATTGTCGTCAAGTTTTTAGTCATTACGATTCCTGCGGAAATAAAAGATTTCCACGTGTAGCGATTCGCCCTGCCACATGCGAGGAATCTGGTGTGAGAGCATCTCGCACTATGGATTTCTTGCGCTGTTCGGACCATGGGCGATTGTTTTGGGCATCCCGCTCTGACGACTTGAGTTTCGGCTCCGGTTCGGCGGAAGGAGCGCTCGGCTAATCCACTGGAGGGCACGCATCCCACGCGCGCCCGTGCGTATCAGCTTGCGACCCAGAATCGTTCAGGCGTTGCGCCCGAGCATATGAGCGAGCAGGCGCGCTGTGTTGCGCGCGTCATCGACGCCGCTGTGGTGACGACCTTCAAAGGCCAGGCCAGCGCGTTCGAGTGCGCGCGCGAGGCCAGGACTCTTCTTGCCGAAGCCAAAGAACGCGCCGGCGAACTCCTTGATATTGAAGTGCTTCTGGCCTTCCCACGGATAGGCGACACCTTCATTCGCGCACTGGGTCTCGAGCTGCTTGCGGTCGTAATCGCCGTAGGAGCCCCACAGCTTGACACCGTGCCGCTCATGCAGCGCGCGAACCCGCTCCATCACCTGCGCGAAGCTTTCCGCGTGCTCGACCTGCTCGGGACGAATACCGGTGAGCTCGGTACAGAAAGAGCTGACGAACGACGTCGTCGGTCGCACATAGAACTGCTCTGACTCGAGCACGCGGCCAGTGGCCGGTTCCATCAGCGCCCAGCCTACCTCGATAACTTCCTTCGCGTGGTTTGCGCTTTCCTCAGGGCTGCCGTAGCAGGTAGCTTCAAGGTCTACCACAGCCACAACCGGCAGCGTAACGACCTCGAGCACAAGCCGCGTGATGTCGCGCTGGCGCGCGATGCGGCCTTCCTGTCGTCGCATGTATTCGTCGAGCGCCGCGTTGCTCTCGCGTTGCGGCGAGAGGGCTTCAAGGAGTGCTGCGTCAGAGGCTTGTGAATAATCCATTGTTCTGTTCTCTTGAGTGTTGGTTGAGGCGGCCGTGCCGTCAGAAGAAGCTTTGAAAGACGCCGGCGAGCAGTTCGATGCCAGCAAGCGCAAACGCGACGACGCCGACGAAAAACACAATCGGCCCGGCGAAGGCATGCACCTCGCGCGGCCGGCGTTGCTCCTTTAGATGTTCCACCGTGAGGAAAGCACCGGCCAGTAGAAGAGGCAGCGCACCAACGATATAGGGCAGGCACACTGGCCGCTGCACCGAAGCCGGCATTAGCGCCGCCCACCAGAGCGGCGCAGAAATCAGCACCAGCGCCAGCATGAAGACTGCTACGGTTCCGATGTCGTGTATTTCGAGCGCTGGAGGGGACTCCGGCGAGCAGGACAGCTCTGCCCCGTGACTGGGAGCTTCCAGCGCCATAGGGGATGCCTCTGCCGCCTGGAGCCTTTTGTCAATACGCTGCATGTCCGCCTCGAGGGCGGCGCGCGTAATCCGGTACTCGGGGGGAAGCTTTGCGACTGCGCGCTCGACCGAGTCTCGCGCCGCCCGCAATGTGCGCAATTCACGCTCAGGCTTTCCCGCCGCGCGCGCGTCGTCGCTCTCGCGCAGTCGCGTACGGGCCTGTTCCCAGAATGCTTCGTATTTTTCCAATGTGCCGCTCGATTCGTTGTTTCTGTTGAAGAACCGCCGTCGCCCTTTTCACTGGCCGAGGCACTTTCAGCGACTGCTGAAAGCGGTGTCGCCGATGAAAAGTCTTCGCGCCGCCACGCGGCTACGCGTCGAACGACGGCTCTGTCTCGGCCATCATGGTGGCCAGGCCATGCGCGCTTTGACACAGCGAGCGCATATCGGAGTTAGTAAGCGCGCCCCGAGTGCCTTCCCGTGCACAAAGGCCCCCGAGTGCTTGCTCAGCGTAACGGCGATGAATCTCAGCGCGGGCCTGGGCGTTGCGCCGGTCATCAGCGAACGTGTTGCGAACGTATTCCTTGGCCTCCATCATGGTGCAGCCAAATGCGTCCCGCACTGCGAGCACGACGTCAGAAGGGCCGCGCCCTTTCTCAGGAAGCGGGGCGCCAGTTGCACTACGGTTATTGTTGGTCATTCGGATTGTCCGGTAGTCAATGAAAGTTGGGGGGACGCTTCGCCGCGCGTCGGCCGGGCCATGCCTTTTGCGACGCGCAGCAAGGTTCGTTGGTCGACGGGAATCGCGCCGGCGCTTATCGCCCGGTCACGCTGCTCTGCGGTGACGTCATAGTGAGGGTGCCGCGTGCCACGATGGAACCAGCATTGGTTCACCCCAATGGCGGAAGCGAAAGCGTGCATCTCCTCGAGGCTATCGGCCGAGAGGTGGAAGCGCGGCTTGCCGCGATAGAGGATGGCGGCATCGTCGACGTAGGCAGCCATTCAGTGGTCCGCCCTGGAAGACTCGACAGCGATTGCAGCGGCGGCGCGCGTGATGGCATATCGCAGTGCGCGGGCCGCATCGCCCTGATGGTTTTCCAGGCGCTCCTCGACGTCGACAAGGAGACCACCGGCGAACATGCCCGCTACCGTAATACTCGGACCCATGCGCGTGACGTCAAAGCCGAAGTGGGCCAGCAGGCGCAGGGCCGTGCCGTCGTCATTGAGCGGGTCGAAATCGCCTTGTTCGCCATAAACGGTTGGTGTCTCGAGAAACACCTTCCCCGAGAGAAGGTGCATGAGAGACAACTCGGCGCGTTCGCAAGCGGCGCACGCGGCATCTTGGGTAAGGCGGAGGTCTTCGGCAGTCAGCATCGATGAGAATGAAAATGTGGGAGAGAGCAGTGCACCCGGGCGCACTCGGTCAAATCGCGGCAAGCAGCCGCCAGCAGAGGATTTCAGCCGCTGCCGGCAAAGCGGCGTTGTTTAGCGGCGTATTTCTTTCAGCGGGTTCGACGTTGCGCGCGAGGGCCTCATAGAACTCGTAGGCGGCCTGCAACTCGGCCTCGCCGGCATCGAGCAGATAAAAGAGTCCGCGCAGGATAGCCGCTTGCTGTGAGAGTACCTGTCGCGTGGAAGCCCAGCCAGCCAGATGGTAGGAGAAGGCGTGCACGCCTTCGCCGTTTAGAGCTTTACGCACGGCCGCATTTCCGGCGCGGACTCGACCCTGCGTCGTCGTTGCCGTTCGCTGGGCGGCGCGTCGTGCACGCAGCGCGTGCCTGTTCGCCCACAGGACACGGACATGAACCCGGCGCGCCTGCTTCGTAGAGAAGAACTCATCGACCAACCGACGGATGACGCTGGGATAGGCATGGTGATTTGCCAGTACACGTCGCGCGCGGCCATGTATCTCGCGCAGGGTGGTGCAGAGGGAGTGACTGCCGGCTCTGCCGCTGCCGTGGATTGGGCCACTAAAGTCAGAAAGCACCGTCCCGCTCTGGTCGTCAGCGAGCGCCCAATACGCGCGCGGCTGAATACCCGCGCTCATGTCGCCGCTGTCCGACGTCCACACGAAGCGGCAAAGCGGCTTGTCGCCTTCCTGGAGCACGCTATCGGGGGGCAGGCCGGCGCATCCGTCTTCATGAACGTAAAGTTCATGCACGCCCGCGAGCGCGGCACGCGCCCCGTCATCGGCGGCAAACGCGAGGCGCTCGGCGACATCCGGCTGCGCGTCAGCGGGCGCCGGCCGACTCGTAGCCTGTGCGAGCACGGCTTCCAGCGCAAGCTTCATGCGCTGCGCGTCGGAGACTCCGCCGTCGGCGGCAGCAGCTTTATAGGCGGTCTCTGCGGCCTTGACCATTTCGGTGGAGATAGGCATGAAGTTCCCTTCTTGGGCGTTTTATACGTACGAGTTCCAGATTAGTAAAAGCGGCTGTGCTTTACAATTATACCATCGAGTCCCTGCCATGAGGGTCTGGTCGCAGATGCGCCTGTGGGCGGGCTTTTCAAAGCGAGGCGCGACATTGGCCTCACGTAAGCTGTCGACGTAAAGTGTATGTTTATATGGAAATCATCGACGCGCTGTCTTATACTGAGCGTGTACTTTACAAAAGGACACCCCCCGCGATGACAGTTCCGAGCTTCGGCGCCCCGGGCATGGCACCCCTTTCAGGGAACACTCCTTCGACTTGTGTGAGGCAAGCATGTTGAACGTTGGCAACTACTTTTTCTTAAAGGCGCTCCTTTTCATTGCCGCTTTCGGTGCCATTGGTCAATATTTGCTGCGCTTGACTACGGGAGGCTGCCGCTATCAGCTTGACTACACACGCCAGCCGATGGTTTCTGTGCTGTTGCCTGTTTTCAATGAAAGCGAAAAAATTCTCGACACCATCGCAAGTATCATGTCGTCTAGCTGGCCGCACGATAGACTGGAAGTCATCGCATGGGACGACTGCAGTAAAGATGACTCGTATGAGTGGCTCGAGCATGCGAAGACACTCTATGGTGACCGCCTCATCATCGGGCGTAATGCAACCAACTCCGGGAAGCATCTGACGCTGATTAACGCATCGTATCAAAGCAAGGGTGAAATCTTTATCGTCATGGATAGCGATTGCATCTTTGACAAGAACGCGGTCAAGGAGCTGGCTGCCGGCTTTACGGACCCTGAGGTTGGGGCAGTCGGGGGCGCTGTCGGCGTTCGCAATGTCAACGACAACGTACTGACAAAAGCTCAGGCGGTTGCTTATTTCAAGGCCTTCCAACTCAACAAGGTTTCGCAGTCCCTGGGCAAGTACGTCGCGTGTATCAGTGGTTGCATGTTTGCCGTTCGGGCTTGCGTGTATCGCGAAATTGAATCGGATATTAGTGAGCATATTGTTCTCGGCGTTCCCGTTCGCTACGGTGAAGACCGCTACATGTCTCACGTCATCGGGCTGCATGGGTGGCGCACGTTTATCAATTTCCGCGCATTCTGCTGGACTACTGTACCCACAACGATTGGCGATTTTATCTCGCAGCAACAGCGGTGGTGCCGCTCAGGCTCGCTTGACCCGATTTGGACGATTCTTAATCTGCGTACCAACTTCAAGAAAATTGGTGTTCTGCCGACGCTGACCTGGCTGCTGCCTGCAATGTGTGCGTCCATTGCGCTCTTTGTCTTTCTTGTTGCCGTGATGGCCAATGGCTTTGTGTTCTTTGTCAAGTCGTTGACAGTTTCGGGCTTCGCCGGTGGGGTCCTGTTTGTATTCTTGGGTCTGTTTTACAACCTGATGGCACCACGAATGGCCCCGGGCACCGAAAAAATCAGGAACGTAGTGGAGCTCTTTTTTGCAGCCACTATCTGGCACGCCATCTTCCCTGTGCTGACAGGTGTAGCGTGGCTGACGTTCGACCAAGGCGGTTGGGGTACGCGCACCGAAGCCGCACCTCAGCAACCTGAATCGGTTTCGCAACAGCAATAGCGGCTTGATATTACAACTAGCGAGAGAAAACAAAATGAGCACACCTACTTCGACCACTTCGATTACGGGTTCCCGCTTCGGCAAGCTTGAAATCGGGGCTATTCAAAAGCTGCTAATCAAAGGCTATCGCTGGCTGGCGGTCACGCTGCTGGGCCTTATCCTGGTCAGTGTTGTCTGTTACGGTATTTTGCCGGTCACCTACCTGCTTAATTCCAGCTGGATTGCGCCGGTCATTCTTACAAAATCCGACCCGCGTGTTGCGTCGCTTGCTGGGCAGGTTTTTACAGCCAAGCAGAATCTCGACACCATGAACGAAGAGCTGGGCAGTGCAACTCAGGCCCGTCATCTGTTGCAAACGCAGCATGACTGGCTTGCAGGCATCATCGCACGCTACGAGCATTCACTGGTTTCGGAGAAGGACGCGGACGCCGCCTTCAACCAGCAACTCGGCAAGCTTGCAACGGAAAAACAGGCGTCGACGGCTCACGTTGCAGAGGCTGTGGCAGCGAATCGCAAGCTGGGAGAAAGCATCGAGCAGGAACTTAAGGCGGGTCTGATTACCGCTGCAACGGCTGCTCAGCTAAAGGCCAGCATTGTGACCTCTGAATCCCAGCTGAGCGACAGCAGGATTGCTATGGCAACGATGGCCAACCAGATGTCGGAACTGTCGCGCGGTGTGCAGTCGCTTGGGGGTGGCGGTACCTCGCCGCAAGCCCTGTATAGCCTGGCCCAGGTCAGCGTGCTCAAGCAGGAAATGTCTGAGACGGACCTGAAGCTCGTGCAACTGAATGCTGACGTTGATGCGAAAAGCAAGCAGGTAGGCGAACTCCAGTCGCTGTTGGAAAGCCTGAAGGCAAGCCCCTTCTATATGGCGGCGTATGGTGTCAGTGACATGCGTCGCTTTGCTTTTGTTCCCTACGATAACGATGACGCGGTCCAGGTCGGCAAGCCGATTTATTCCTGCGCGCTGCAAATCGTGGTTTGCTCGAAGGTGGGCATCGTCAAGGCACTGACGAAGGATGAAATCGAGGTGACTCACCCAATTTTCAATACGCGGATGCGTGGCACCCTGGCTGAGCTGGATATGAAGGACAAGGATGCGGCAAAGAAGATGACACTCTTTGTCGGCCACCGTCCCCTGTACGTGTTCTAAGCCACGATGCGCTACCTGCCCGGAGGGGTCCGGGCGGAACAAAGTAGTACAACGAATGAATGACGGGTTGCTAATCCGGTTCTCCAACAAGGCTCCGAGTAAATAAAATGAACAAGACCATTAAACTGCTCGCTCTTAACCTGGCTGTCCTGACCGCTGTGCCCGCGTTTGCGGATGAAACCCAGTCTTTCTGTGACATGACGCAGGCCCAGGCCGAAGTTCAAAAGCAACTTCTTGGCTCGGCGCAGCTATTTGCCACGACGGGTAACCCTGCCACTGGTAACAGCAGCACCATCACCATGGGCATCAGCAAGTCCCTGTCCAAGCACCTGCAAGCCCGCACGACCGGCGAGCTGGCGGACGCCACGTGTGAGTCGTATCGTCTGGACAGGAAGCTGGCTGAGCAGGCTGAAAACGTCGAGCAGCGCGGCGACCTCCTGGCATTTGGTGCGATGGAGCCCTTGCTGCGAAAAGCGCTTGACCTCGCGAATGCGAACATTGACAAGGAAACGTCGCTGCGAAAGGTCAACGCAGCGACCTTGATGGACGTAAAGGCGGCATACGACGCACGGGATACGCTGTCCGCGCTGTTGACGGCGTTGCAGCAAAGCCTTAGCCGTATCCAGGACCAGCTGCCCGAGGCTGAACTCCCGCTGCGCGAACTGGTACAGGAAGACATTGCTGCCAAGGCCGCAGTGGCAGGACAGGCGAGCAAGCTTCAGGCTGAATCGGCGTGGGATGTGTCCATCGCGGCGGGTGCGCAGACGGACCCGCGCCACGATGGTCGTACCCGGCCGTTTGTCGGGGTGACCGTTTCTTATAGCTTTGGGGCTGTTGCCGCCAACCGGGCCGCAAGCCGTGTTGCGAGTCTGACCTCGAAGTACGTGAGCGAGGAACGTGGTGGTCCCGAGATGCAGTATCGGCGTGCACTTGACACGGCTCGCGGCCTCATTCAAGCCGAAGAAGGTATCCTGCGAGGTCTGGACCAGCGCATGGCGTTAGCCGATTCCAACGTGCAGCAGCTGCAAGGTATCGAGACGGATGATGCGCAGCGTGCGCTGCGACAAGCTCGCCTTGAGCAGCTGGGGACTAAAGCACAAATCGAGGGTTCGCAGGCGCGTCTGGACTATCTGCGGGGCTGGCTGGCTCGCAACACGGACAATGGAGTTTGAATATGGTGTGGAGCTTCGCGCCGCACACTGGACCTGAATGGAGGCGCCGGCGGGGGGGTCGCCGCAGCCTCGGCTGTATGATTGACACCGGTCTGTGTTCTCGCACAGACCGGTTTTTTTGGGTAACCGTCTAGCGCAGCCGCAGGCAATCGCCGAGCTGCTGGTTTGATAGCTGGAGGTAACTGTTCGCTCCGGTAAAACCCGGCTCGATAAACTCGACGCGATTTGAATCGACAGCCCAGATGTTCATGCGGTCAAATAGCTGCTCCGCGCTGACGCCTACCGTCCAAGAAGCTTGGTCCTCATCCGCCGCCGCTTCTCGCAGTAACGACTCGCCAATCTGATGGCGGCACTTATCGGTCGGACTCAAAATGTCCGATTTTTTCAGCATGCGGTGCTCTTTCCCGGAAAGCACAAATACTTGGGCATCGGCCCAGTAGTGAATTCTGGATAGTTCCTCTTTTGAGCTGAGGGTCTGCAGAGTCACGAAGTGCTTACCCGACCTGAACGCGGTGATTTCAAGTTCGCACGACGTGGGACTGTCCTCGTCAGGGTCTTCGTCTTCGCGAGGCATGCTCGGCCCGCATTCCATCAGGCGTTCCTTAACGTACTTCCTGACCACTGGGTCATTTATTTTCGGATAGATGACATGGAAGCCTACCTCGCCGACATAACCCGTCAGTTCTTTTGATGGAAGGACCGTATTCTCAGGGGCAACCTTCCACCCGCTGTACGCGAAGGCAGTGTTTACGGATACGAGAACTAAGGCGGCGACGGCTAGGTTTAAAGTGCGGCTCAATTGGATACGCCTGAGGAGAGAATGTCTCCTTTATAGCCACGTCATCGTCGACCCCCATCGCGGAAACGCATAAGTGCGCTAGCTAGACAGAGTTCCTTTAACCACCCCGTGACCGTCAATGCCGTTTTGGCTGTTTACCGTACTCTGCGGCGTTCTAGCTCTCGCCAGTGTCGCGTTACTTTGGCTCCTGTTGTGGCCAACGGCTCAACGGTCAGACGGACGACGAGGTATTTCATTCAGTAGGCTTACATTGCTTGGTCTGCTGGGGGTAGCACTGATTATGTTCGCTCGAGCGGTAAACCTCGGGTTCGATGACACCGCCAAAGTCGTTAATACATACGGGCCGGAGCCTTTACCCGCGATTCAGGGTGTCCGGCAACCGCCGAAGTGCACCGACTTCGACCGGGGGATGGCTGGCGGTGTCAGGCCGGATGGGTTGTACACGCGGCCGGGTTGGGGCGGCGACCCGAAATGCGGGGGAATCGGCTTCACACAGGACGCCGTTGACCTCGATAAGAGCTCGCCAGAGGCCCGAGAACGGTACCTGCGGGAACACAGGCGGTGACCTGCGCAATTCGGAACCTGCTTTAGCAGGGCGGATACGCGAGCTTAGGCGTTGCCCCGGGCACGTGCTCCATCAGAAACAGCGTCCCGGCCGCCGCCTCCTTCAGATGAGGCCGGTACGCGCCGCCGTCGATGAAGACATGCGAGCGGTAAAGAATCGGGTACGGGACGATGGTATGCCCGACATAGGTGAGCGACACACCCGGTTGCCGCTCTCGCGCGACGACAGAAAGGCCATTCGTGTCGTAGGCCGTGTGCATCTCCGGGCGCGCCATCTCCCGAAAAAGCTCACCAGATAACCGCCGGCCCCATGTCAGGGCTTCTATCGAGCGGCCAAGAACGGCCTCGTCTTGAATCTCAGCGTCGGTGATGAAGCGGCCGGCGCGAAAGCGCTCAGCGTGGACGACGTAAAACGTGTCGGTTGCGGATGTTTGTACAGCAAGCGCAAGCGGCAGTGACTCGACGTGCGGTACGAGCTCGTGCAACTCTGCGAGCGTTTGCGCATGCAGTCCCTTGAGCCAATCGCCGGAGTAGAGCCGCGCCTGCAGCTTCGTTCGAAGCTTCGTCGGCCGCCCGAGGAACGACAGCACCATGCGGTCGTGATTTCCGCGCACGGAGTGAAACCAGGGTTCGCGCAGCAGGCGCAGGCACTCGAGGGGAAAGGGACCCCGGTCGATGAGGTCCCCTGTGGCAATGAGCCGGTCGCATCGTGTATCGAAGCTGACAGCGGCCAGCGCGCGCTGCAGCGCCACATAGCAGCCGTGAAGGTCTCCGACGACAAACGTCCTGCCTTTGACGGGGCCGAGCGTTTTGAAAAGTCGGTGCTCGGTGGGCGGCGCGCTGCCAGGGGCGAAGGTCAAGCGATGCTCCACATTGTGTACAGATTGCGTCTAGCGACCCGCTGCTCCGACTTTCGCCAGCTCGATGGCGGGAAGCGTTACATTCAGGCCGTGGTCGATGTTTCCGAGCAAAGCCACAATCAGCCCGCGTAGCTCCTGCAGGGTTTGCTTGAGCACCTGCGCCTGCTGGTTAGACGATTGCAGCGCGCGCCGCCGCTGGTCGACAGCGCCGGCCAACACTGCGTCAGCGATTGCGCCGGTGACATCGGCGGATACGGATAGTACCGCAAGATAGAGCGCCAGCTCGCGAGCAAGGTGGTCCTGCTCATTGATGAACTCCTCGCACTCAGGGATTAGCTGCTGCAGGCGTTCACGCAAGGCGATAATGCTCAGCCGGCAGTCGTCAAGGCTGCGGTGCCGGGTAATGAGTCGTTGCAGGCGAGAGGGATTTGCACGCGCGGCATCGAGCGTGGTCTCCAGGACCTCTGAGCCATTAAGGTCGCTGTATGTGCGCATCACGGTAGCGGCATCAGTGGCGAGGCGGCTTTGCTGCTGTGCTGCGTCGGCACCCCAGGAGGTCACGCCGGCGAGCTTGAATGGCAATAGCTGCGACAGCTTGAGCTTGAAGCGCGGCTCGTCCTGCGCGACCAGCTCTGCATAGGCGGCCCGAGCGTGCCCGAGCGCATGCGTAACGACGTCCGGAATGGCCGGACCCAGGACGGGCTGGCTCGCCACCCCGGCAGGCACCCCGGCAGGCACGCAGGGAGGCGCGGTGCGGCGCGCTGTCGGCGGGTCGAACGCCAGGTCCGCTGCGTGGCGCGCACGCGCGGGCATCTCCGCCCCGGTCGACTCTCGCATGCTGCGACCAGCGTCGGCTGTCCGGGGCGGCTCGTCGAAGTTGACCGCTTGCGCGCGGCGCGCCGTCGGGGGGCTGGCGGGACTGGCCGCATCCGGAGTAGGCGCTGGCGTGTCGTCAAACAGACGGTGGGGAACTTTCGGAGACATGGGCGGCTCGGCTTGCGGCGAAGCAGGGGAAGGCGCGTCGTCGAATACGATTCGAAAGCGGGACTGGGGTTGGGTCATGCCGCACCTTGAGGGCGGAAAAACGGCCCCCGACTGGCGGGGGCCTCGACGGCCCGTAGGCCGTTCACTCGTTAGGCCTGGAACTTCGAGTAAAAGTCGTCCAGCTCGCGGTCCGGATAACCCTGACCGACCGCCTCGAAGAACGTGTCCCCGTTCTCGCGATAAAACGAACCGGCGTGCACCGAGATGTCGGATTTGAAGTCCTCCGACAGCATGTACTGCGCGAGCAGGTCGCCCGAATCTTCGTTGTAGACGCGTACGTACGCTTGCTGCACCTGGCCGAAGGTCAGCTTGCCATAGCGGCGCACATCAAGCGGTTTCTGATAGCGCGAGACGATAAGCGGCACCAGTGCCACGCGTGCATCAAGCGCGGCTCCGTCAAAGAACACGGTTTCCGCGTCGCCATTGGCCCCGGCGGCATTGCCCGTCTGGTTGTCGCCGCTGTGGATGATGCCCAGGCACGGAGAAGCCGGCAGGCCCTTCTTCTCTTCGTTCTCGTCGACGAATGTCGTGGTGTTGTCGCTGGTGCGCGTTTCGCTGTTATAGAAGACGAACCAGCGGTCGTCGATGAGCTTCATGACGGGCTTGCCGTCCTTGAGCTCACCGGAGTCGGCCAGACCGAACAGCGATACGTCCAGGTCAATCTTTTCGCCCGGGCGCGGGCTTTCTTCCCAGCCGAGCGCGACGCGGAAGTGTTGCTTGCCGCCCGATTCCTTGGACAGGTTCACGCGGTCGCCGCGTGCGAGCTTCTTGAACTGTACTGGCATGGTGTCTTTTCCTTGCTTTGACTGTGAGAGATATCGGGATTACTGAGCGGCAACTGCCGCGCGCTGTTCAGCCTTGTTTGCGCGGAGGGAACTCCACACTGCGCATGCGATGGATGCGACGCCGAGCAGACCCGTCACAACTTCGGGCACCTCGTGGACAACGCCGACGAACATCAGGGCGCCAAGCGCGCCGATAGCCCAGAAGGCACCGTGCTCGAGGTAGCGATAGGCTTGCAGCGAGTCATTCTCGACGAGCAGAAGGGTCAGCTTGCGTACATACGCCGCACCGATGCCCAAGCCGATTGCAATCAGGAAAATGTTGTCGGAGATGGCGAGCGCGCCAATCACGCCGTCAAACGAGCAGGACGCGTCGAGCGTCTCGAGATAGAGCAGGCCAAGCAGGCCTTGCTTCACGAACGCCTTCGCTACCTCGCCGCCGGAACCTTCGGCAGCCTCTTCGTCATCGCCCTGGAGGGCTGAACCCAGGCCGTGGGCCGCCACGAAGCTCATGACTCCGCTGATGCCCGCGAACACAAAGGAAAGGCGTTCCTCGTCGGCGACAAACATGGTGGTGATGGCGAGGATACCCAGCGTAAGGAACACGTCCAGCTTGCCGATTTTCCCGGCCTTGCTCAGCGGCTGTTCGATGAAACGGAGCCAGTGGCTGTCTTTCTCGACGTTGAGCATGAATTCCCAGAAGACCATCAGCAGGAACGCGCCACCGAAAGCGGCGATTTCCCGGTGAGAGGACTGCAGCACGTTGGCGTATTGCTTCGGGTCAAGGACTGCCATTTTCGCCGCGTCAACGAGACTGACGTGCCCGAGCACCGCGACAATCGCGAGCGGGAACAGAAGCCGCATGCCAATCACGGCAATGGGCAGGCCCACCCGCATGAATACCGCGCGCCACGCACTGTTCCAGTTGCGCAGCACGGCTGCATTGAGGACGGCGTTATCGAACGACACAGAGATTTCCAGCGGCGCGAGCGTTGCGACGACGAGAAAGCCCTGAACGCCGTTAAGCCAGCCACCGGCAATGAGGCCGAGGACCGTTAGGATGGCAGGCCAGCGAAAATCACTGACCGTGTTCTTGACAGAAGGCATGTGCTTGTTTTCCTTTATGAGCGCAATCGGCTTTACAAAAAGAGCTTGGGGACGTGCGACCGTGGTTTAGCCGCGACCGGCCCCGCGCCCCGAGGGTTCGATGGCAGCAATCTCAGCCGCTATGAGTAGCTCATTGAGCCACCGGATTCCGCGACCGAGTTCGTCCGTGCATTCCAGCTGTTCGCCGGCTGCGTTGGTAAGTGCCAGAACAAGGGGGTTGGGCAGTTCGCCCGGCAGACCCAGGCAAACCTGGTGGACGGCCTCCTCGATGACGCACAGCCCGCGAAGGTTTCCGTCGACCTGTACCGTGCGTTCGGCGCGGTAGCAGCAAACTCCGAAAGTGAGCTTGACTGTCTGCAGGGCCGTTCGGCCACACTGGACGAGGTCGGGGTCGTAATTAAAGGCGGTCATGCTTGTCCTTGAGGAGAGAGGCGGCAGGGACGCCGCCCGCTCGCGCTTACTCGTGGCCGCGAACCCACGTGCAGAATTCTTCGGTAATGACCTGCTCGTAGAGCGCTTCTTCTTCGATATCGAGCGACGAAAGATTGAGGAAGCCCACATTCGGCAGCTTGTCTGCCATCTGCTGCAGGAAACCGAATTCCCGAGGGTT
Source organism: Paraburkholderia sp. UCT31 (assembly GCF_014397655.1). Classification (NCBI taxonomy): domain Bacteria; kingdom Pseudomonadati; phylum Pseudomonadota; class Betaproteobacteria; order Burkholderiales; family Burkholderiaceae; genus Paraburkholderia; species Paraburkholderia sp. UCT31. Next base: position 10,358 of record NZ_VZQP01000062.1, on the reverse strand, counting down.
GCCTACCCCAATGAGCGTCCAGTAAAGCGGATACTTCTGGCTTGCTTGCAAGGCAGCCTCGGCTCTGGCGCGGTCTGAGTTCTGTCCATCCGTGATGAACATGTTCCATGCGGGAGTCATGTCGCGCACGGGGGCAGCAGCCTGCGGCTTTGCCTTTGCGCCAAACAGACGCGACAGGAACGAGCCGGACGCCTTCACGCTGGCTTCGGCCATCGACTCCGGAAAGTAAAACTCCGCGATGTCTTCCATGGCCGGTGCGTACAGCGTCCCGTCCCACATCCATTCTTCCTGTTTGCTCCAGATTTCCTGGTGCACCCAGTTACCGTAGTCCGCTACCTTCGCGGTTTCGAGTTGCTTGTGCTTCTCGGAGAACACCCAGCCATCGAGCTCGCCGTTGTCATCGAACGGGCCCGCAAGCGCCATCAGGCGTTGATGGCACTCTTCCATGATGTGTTTCTCATACATCCACTTCGCCGAGCCGGAGGCGTCCAGCGCGGCGCCCGCGCGCACAGTCGTCGGCGTGAGGATGTTTCGCTTCTTCAGCACGACTCGGACTTTCTCGACGCGTTTTTCAAAGTTGACTGCCATGGGAGTCCTCGGGTTATTTACGGGATGCGTTGGCGATGAGCTGCTGGTCGATGGCCTGCAAGCGGGGGAGCGCGTCGCGGCGCATACGTTCGCCCTCCTCGTTGATGAGGCGGATTTTTTCCGCGCCTTCGGTGAAAAGCTTCTGGCGGTATTCGAGCGTCTCGACCGTGATGGCCGGCCGTTGGCCAAGGCGCGCAATCTCCTCGCCGTTGCGGTTGGCCAGTTCGGCCTGTCGGCGCAGAGCCTGGTCGGTCGCGTCGTACATCAGGTTGGCGACTTCAGCCGCCTTTTTCTGTTCGAGGTTCAGGATGTACTCGGCGTACGTTTCCTTGAGAATCGGCAGCAGTTGACGCTCGAACGTGTAGTAGGCGGCCACTAGCGTACGGGCCTGTTCCTGCATGCGCGCGAGCAAAGGTTCACGCTGATGGCAATGGGTGATGGACGCCTCGAAGTCGAAAATCATCTTTTCGACACGCTCGAGCTGGCGCTGCACCCGGGCCTTGTCCTCGGCGGCGAACACGTCGGTGGATGTCCCGAAGGATGCAATTTGCTGGCGCAGCGCGGCCGCGAGTTGCTCCGCGTCAGCCTTGTCGGACTCGAAGCCAAGGCACAGCTGACGGTTCGATTCCAGCATGCGCTCGTAATCCTTGATGCGCGACGCCTGACGTGTGAAGTGCGGCGCGACGGACGCCACAAGCGTATCCAGCCGCTTTTCGACGACGTCGTACTGAGCCTGAAACTTCTCTTTCACGCTCGAACCCAGATGGGTGAGCTTTTGCAGGAGGCCTTGCTTGCCCAGTTGAGCCGGGTCGAGGCCCTTTGCCGAACTGATGATTGCATTCAGCTTCACGCCCAACTCTTCGGCGTCCGACGCCCGCTGGCTGGCGAGAATCTCGTTGACGATGGAGGAGCTTTGCGTCGTGCGACCCGTGGCCAGCCGGTCCAGGTCCTCGTCGGTCACAACGCGAAGGGCTGTGCTCACTGGCTGAGGGGCTGGACGCTGCGAGACTGCGGGCAGGTTGGGGGCAGCCGCAACGGGCGACAGAAGACTGACCGTCGACTTTACAGGCGACGGTGTATCGTCAAAGGAAATTCGGCTCATTTGAAATGGATTTTGTACGTGACGAGAGCCATTGTATAGCAGGTGTAAAGGCTTTACAAATGCTAAACGGTGTCAGTATAAAACAGGTGCAGGTCGGATATGGGAGGGGGAGTTACTGGAGAGGGGGAGGCACACGCAGCGCGTTGCCACGCAGGCCGGAAGAAGGCCGGAGAGGGGCTAGCGCCTGGACGCGCGGCGCGAGGTGGAACGGGGCCGCCGCTAACGAGCGCGACGCACCGTCAATGACGTCAGATGCGTGCAGCGCGGGCATGGCGTTCGATAGAGCGAAGCCGGCCCGGCCACAGTTGTCGTTTTGCTTACAACACGGCGCAATCTGGATTGTAAAAGGCGTCAAGCCGGCGGAGCACGTATGCGTAGCGCCCGAGCAGGTGCTGGTTGCTCATCCCCGCCAGGTCGATATCCGGAATGAACTCCTTCTCGAGGCGGCTTCGCTGCCACTCTGGGTTGGTGCTGGCCCGAAGGAAAGGAAGCCGCCCGTCGCCTTCAAGGTGCGGCACGACCTCGCCGGTCGACAGGAAGTGCAGATATCCCTGAATGCGCAGGTTGTGCTCAAGCAGCATCGCGTTAATGTGCTCCTCTATGAGCTGGCGGGTATGTTGTCCCGGAGCCAGATTGCGGAGGTTTCGGGTAAAGATGTCGCGCGCCATGGTTCTTCCGTTGGTTTTGTACGACGGCCTAGGCGGACGGTGCCGTGACCGCGCGCGCTTCGTCGAGGCGTTTGAGGAGCAACTTCAGATGTCTCTGGTGATACTCGCTGAACCAGCCAATCTGGGCGCGCAACCAGAGCTCATGGGCGTCATCTTGCTGGAGCTCAGTCAGTTCGCTCATGCGCTTGTCAGCGACGCCCTCAAAGTCCGGCGTGATGTGCGCGCGAACCCCAGCAAGCGTGTTTTCGCGAACGAGAAGTTCAAAACGGGCCAACGACTCTTCGGCGGAGCCCGACGAGCCGTGGTCCGCCGCTACGATTTGGCGGGCGCGAGGAAATACTCGAAAACCGGCCATTGTGGCGAGCTCCGCGAGGTTTTCGAACGATTGCAGCTTGTCGGCGGGCGCCTGTTGCGCAGTGTTTTCTGTCATGTTCTTGAGCCTGCAAAGGGGAGGGAGGCGGGGCCGGACTCGTCGACGGTGCGACTTGCCGTTCCGGCCTCAGGGCGGATAGGGAGAGGCCAAGTCTACAACCGAGGCGGCGTTTTGAAAAGGATGTGAGGATTCGCTTGATAAAAGAAAAGGGCGAGATAGTCTCTCGCCCAATCAAATCACTTACGAAGCATCGCCGGCACGTGCTGCCGAAACGCCGTAAATCTCAGCGGTGTCGTTGTTGATAGCCCAAGCCTTGGGGGCGTAGGGCATCGTCCACTCTTCCTCGTTGATGTGTTCGGCGAGCCGCGCATTACCAAGCCCGAGGTCGTCCAGCTCGCCCTCGTCCTCGCGCAACAGCATGCCGCCCTTGTGTCCAAACGCCGTCACCAGCATTTCTCCATTGGGGTCGTTCGTGAGATGCACGCAGGGGATGCCTTCGTTAATCTCAATGCGCATATCCACGACGTCGAGACCCGCCATGTCAGCCAGCTCCGATACGCCTGAGGGCGCGACGAGAACACGCAGGCACTCGGACCCGAAGCTTTCGACCTTCACACGGTACTCGGTCTGGCGGCGGCTCAGCTTCTCCGCATCCAGGCTGAGTTCGTCATGCTTGTCCCACGACTCCAGCGTGGATTCGAACACAACTGCATCGGTTTCCTTCGAGCCTTCGGCATATACCTTGAGCGCCCGATACATATCGAAACCGCACATCCTGCTGACCATCTCGAGTGCCGCGCAGTAGGTGGTGTTGCCGCCACTTTGCTTCACGAATTCCTGCACGTTACGGGCCATCACGGCCGGGTTGACCTTTACGAACATATCAAATCCTTATGGGTTGCGCACGAAGCGCCCTTGACGGGAAATACCAAGTTGCTCGCCTTACCTGACCGACGCTTCGTGCTGAACGCACAAAGTGGATGTCGACTACGATTTGAAGCGGAAGCTTTGCCGTACCGGTGAGCCGGCGCGAGCGGGAGGTGTTCCAGGACCTTGGGAGGTGTAGCGACGTCCGGCGAGCGACCCTGAGGGGGACCGGAGGCTGCCCACCTCGGGCTTCCTACATCGCGCAGCGGCCAGGGGCTTCTGTCTGCAGCGGGGCGTTCGAAGCTGTGCGCGAACTGGAAAGGAGGGGCAGGCGGGAGCGGCGCGGCGACCGCGCGCAAAATCGACGGGCTCGCCCAGCGCACTGGGGAAGGAGGCGTCCGCCGGCCGCCTACCGCACAAAACCGGAATTTCGATTCAGTTTGAAGTTCGAATTCCGGAGTTGCGGCACCCCCGTGGTAGCCCGGCTTTACCGCTTCGCGCTGTGGCGAAACGCCGCGTAAAGGGACGCGACCAAGGCGGACCGGTTCCGACGACTACGAGTTTGTGCCGCTCGTGGCTTCCTCCACTACCGGCGCGTCGGCCCGAAGTCGCATCAATACGTCGTCCGGCAACGCCCGAACGAAATCCATCAACTGCGCTTGCGAAAACAGATGTGCCCCGTCCACGGTGCGGGCTGAATGCCGGCGCGCGACGTCCAGGAAAACGGCTTCGCGGTGCATGCTGTCAACCTGCGGCGGCTCATAAGGAGACTCAGCGCCGTAGACCTCTGCAATCGTTTTGCCTGCTGCTATCGCTTCTGCCCGGTCGATGCCTCGAGCATCCCACGGAGCGGCTGGCGGCGCGTTCCAGATGCTCTCGTCATAGTACGGCGCTTCCGATGCGAACATTTCCGCGTCAGTCGCTTTGACGACCAGTGCGTCGAAACCTTCACCGTCCCTGGCAAAAACTTCGGCCGCCGACGCACCAAACGCGAGCGCCTCGTCTATAGCGCGGCGCAGGTTCACCAGCCCCGGTCGATTTGCGTACACGAGCACTGGCCGATGCCAGCACGCCTGCGGATAGATGTGGAGACACGGGAAATCCGGGTCGTCTGAGAGGGGCGCTGAAGACATAGGGGAGATATCCAAGGGAGGCCGGTGCATCTTAACAAAACAAAAACGTGTTTTTGGTGTCGTTGTCATCCGGCTAGTTCGGTCGTCATTGAGGTGCGACGGAACTCGTACCAATGAAAAGCCGTGTAGCTATTCAATGTATCGAACACCAGGAGACCCGCATGGCTTTTTCCCGACACGGCATGGACCGCGCACGCAAGGCGTTCTTTCGCACGCCCAAACGCAGCAAGCCTAACCTCGAGAAAGACTTGCTTGCAGCGAGCCGCTCCGACTCACAAACGAAGGAAGAGCGGGAGGAGGAGTTCCGGGAAGCGCGCGCCGCCGCCGCGCAACGGGCAGCGAGCAAAAAGCCTCGCAGTCCGACGACCACGGTCGCGCTGGAAGCGACAGCAGGTGGCGCAACAGGCGCGTTCGCCGGCGCGGTGCTCGGTGCCCTGCTGGGTATGGTCTTCGTGCCGAGCGCGGGACCCCGCTGGACAATCGCTCTTGGCATCCTCGGTGCCCTGTTCGGGGCACCTGCCAATGCGTTCTTTCTGCACACTTTGCCGGAGTGGTTGGAGCGCTAAGCTGTCGCGGGCGCCGGAGCGCGGCGATGCACGTCATGGTCGAGCCTTGGCGCAACTTCGCACGAGTGCCCTCCTATCGCATCGCTATACCTCGCAGGACCAACCGCCCCGATGATACGGGGAAAACTTTTCAAGAGAGGACATCGTGAGTTCGTATCAAGTATTGACGCATCTGGCAGCAGGCTTGCAGCCTGACGGACGGCCGTTCGAAGACGGCATCGAAGGATTTCCGGAGAACCTGAAGCGCGCTTTTTCTGAAGGCGCGGCAGCTATCAAGTTCAAGGAAGCATTCATGCAGTTTGTCGATGAACACAACGGCTCTGTAAAGGCTGATAAGGTTCAGGCGGTAGCCGTGAAGACGGCATTTGCCGCCCTCGCGCGTTCCGCGACGGACAGCGCTGCGGCACCTGCTGCAGCCAGCGCAGCGCCCGCACAGGGTGCGCAACCGGCCGCCGCGCAAGCAGCGGAACGGCCCACGCAAGCGGCTGCTCCCGCAGCTGCCGCAGCGAGGCCCGTCGCGTCGCCGGCAGCTAACGCTGCGCAGGCGGGTCAGGGTGCTGCGGCCAGTACACGGGCTGCCACTTCGACCAGTCGCGTGGACGGCGTCGCAGTAAAAACGCCGCCCGGGACGACGACCTTCGGGGGGCAGGGCACCAAGTGGACGCCGGAGGAGGACGCAGAACTCGTTCGCGCGTACCGGGACGAAAAGCTGCCTCTGCACGTCATCGCCCAGCGGCACAACCGTTCGCCTGTTGCCATTGGCATGCGTCTGGTTGAGCCGCACAAGCTGATGGCCAAGGAGGAGGTCGACGCGTTGCGTGCGCGGACTCGCGCAAGCTACACGCCGCCCGCTGAAGCAGCGGCTCCTGTTGCCGCACCGGTGGCTGAGCCTGATGACGATGTTGGCTTGTCGGCGGCGCAGCTCGCCACGCTCAGTCAGGCGGAGGAGCCGATTTATAGTTGAAGTCTAAGGTGCTGTGGGTTTCACACCCATCAGCGTGTCTCATTCGAAAGCCCGCTTCGCGCGGGCTTTTTTCTTGGGCGACTCACTTGGGTTGCAGCAGATGCCCTGCGGGTCCTTACCTACGGCGCGATTTCCTGGCCGTTCCGGCTGAAAGGTTTCCCGCGATTTACGGTGGCTATACGAGGGATTGGCGCCCTTGCCCCTCCCTTCAAGACGAAACCATGCGAAAAGCAACACGGAAACTAGCGCTCACAGGACTGTTCGGCATCCTGCTGTCGGCCGGACCGGCCCTCGCTAGCAACTATATCTACCGCATTCCCATGCCGGGCCTTTTGGCCAGCTCAACCGGCACCAACACTAATACGGGCTCAAGCGGGACCGGTGGTGCTGGCGTATGTACGCCGGGCACGACGGCCTTTTCATACACCGGAAGTGCGCAATCCTTCACTGTGCCTGCGGGCTGTACCCAGATAGCGGTCGCCGCATGGGGCGCGGGTGGCGGGGGCAGCACGACCTACGGCACCGGAGGAGCGGGAGCGTATGCGGGGGCAACCTTCAGTGTCGTGGGTGGGGAGCAATTTACCGTCATCGTGGGACAAGCCGGCCTGTCGGGAACGACGTCCCCGCGAGCATCGTACGGCGGCGGCGGGTCCGGCGCTTATTCCACTCTTTATGGTGCGGCCGGCGGTGCTGGGGGCGGCGGAGCTTTCCTCCAGCTCAACGGTCAGGACCTTCTCGTGGCCGGGGGCGGCGGCGGTGGAGGCTGGGATGATTATTCGGGTTCTTCCGGCTACGGTTCTATGACAGGCTTCAACGGCCAGACGACGACGGGCACAGGCGCAACCACAACTTCAGACACCGGAGGCGACGGCAACGGAGGAGGAGGCGGTGGCGGCCATAACGGTGGCCAGGGCGGAATCAAGACCACCAATGCGTCGTGGCAATTCTATCCAGGGGGCCAAGGGGGAATGTCCTACCTCGACGCTTCCGCGACCAATCAAGTCAGTGTGGCAGCCTCGGGCACAACCGTGCCGATGACAACGAGCCCCGGCTACGTTTCAGGCGTTGGGGTCGCAGGTACGTACAGCAAAGGAGCGGGTAATGCTCGACTCGTTATTGTCTATCAGTGACCACTCGGACAGCCACACACATAACGGAGTCGATACGGAGATGAAGTCGTTCAAATTTGTAGCGAGACCAATGCGTGGGATTTTAGCGATGACGCTGGCCGTAACGCTAGCCGCAAGCGGTAGTGGGGTAGCCGCGTCTACAAACACATTAGGCGGCACGGGGCAGCAGCCGTCTGGGTCAATCACGACATCAAGCATATATGGGCCGCTTACGGATAGTGAAAAGGCGCTTATCGGCCAGGACACGGACGGTAACGGTGTACGCGACGACGTTGACGCGTGGATAGTCTCGACATTTAGGGACCCGGCAACGAAAGCGGCCGCGACGGCGGAGGCGCAATGGCTTACGTGGTCAATGATTCGAGGTGCGCGCGGTACTGCGACGACGACCGCCGAACTCAACGCGTGGTCGACCGTACACAGTTGCTTCCACGAAACCGCATTCTCGTCGATGGGCTCCAACGTCCCGTCGGCGCGAGTCTGGGAAGCGAAAATTTTTAACAGCTACGCTCGGACGAAGGCGTATCTGACGTGGGATGCATCCATGGACGGCACGATGTCATCCGTGAGCGGTAGTCCCTGCAACGACATTTCGCAAATGCCGGTGCCATGAAAAGCTCACCGTTCCCGAAAGGTTGCTACACGACTCAGGTCAATTACTTTTTTGGAGTCTTTTTATGCAACCGGTCAACACCCAAGTCGTTCGCCTCGCTCTCGATGCCCTGAACAAGCGCAAACCCGTTGTTGTCACGCCCCAAGGAAAGCCGATGCCGGGAATTTTTGGCACCTGCTACCGAGTGTCGGTACCCACGACGATGGCTGGCCGCGTCACGTGCAAGCTGGACAAGTTCGTCGGCGGCGCACTCGTTGGGACTGTTGTGATGCATGAAAAAAATGGCAGCTTTTTCGTCGGTGCAGCTCACTGACGCAAGCGAATCTTCACCGCCTTATTCGAAGCCGACCATCTGGTCGGCTTTTTCTTTGTGTGATGGACGAAGGGGCTGCATGAAAAAAGCGAGCCAATCAATCGGCTCGCTTCGAATCAGCTAGTGTCGCGCCCTGAGAGGGGCGGAGGCGTTCAGGCCAGGTCGACGGTCACGAACTTTTCGAAGACCACGAACCCAGCTTCGGACAGCGCCTGCATCAAGTCCGATACCTCGTCGTTATCGACCGACAACTTACGAGCCATCTCCTGCGCGTCCAGTTCGGTCACTCCGTCGGGAGCAAGCGCTACCAGTACGTTCTGTCCGTCGACGTTGTCGACCGTGACCAGCACGCGCTCTGCGATGGCACGGTTTCTCGCTTTCGAGTCTTCTTGCATGTCCATGATGTCCTCAGTTGGTTGGTTTGCTTTGCAGCTCTGTGTGTAGAGACCGCGACGTGAGAAGTATTTCGGACGGTTGGGAGCAGTACGGCGCCGAGAAAGAGAAACGGCCCGGGATTGGGCCGTTTGACGGGGCGGAAAGCCTCGAGACGCGTCAGTCGACCGTCTGGATGTATTCGAAGCCCATCTGTGCGTAGAGCGCTTTGGCGAGCTCGTTTTTGCCGAAGAACGCCTGCACTTCAGCGGGAGTTGTACACACGGCCACTTCGTTTCTCACCATCTCGCCGAGCACAAGCGTGAGGCCCCGGCGTGCCGCGACGTATTTGCCGCCTTTCGTCTGGTACAACGCGAAGTGAAACGAGCGACCGCCCTTCACCGCACTGAAAACCTGCCCGATGAGCTTTCCTTCGAAACGAAGGTCCATGTCGTCTGTGCGACTGAGCGTGTACGTCCGGAGCTCGTCCGCCTCGTCTTTCGGCGGCATTGCTTTGGCGTTGTCCTTCGCGACGGCCTGGGCTGTCTCCGGGTGCCAGCGCAACGTCTTGCGGACATGGTCGGCAACCTGCTCGTGGAGACGCTTGAAACCGGGCGGGACGAATTCGCCGGCGAAGAATGCGTCGCCGCCGAGCTGGAATGAGCGCGTCTCCTTTTCACCGGCGATACTCACGCGCACTGACGGCGGTTGCACGGAACGGGAATGCGGGGAGGGGATGTACACCTCGTAGCTCTGCTCGCCTTGCGTGGCTTTGACAAAAAGCTCGTCAGGAGTCAGTCGGGCGGTCATTTCGGTGCCCGCGTGGCCCGACATCGAGAAATGTAGCGGCTCAAATACGTCGTCGAGCGTGGCGCACAGCCCAGCGGCGGCGCGGGTGATTTCAGCTTGCAGCTTGGTCGCAAACTGGAACAGGTCATCCGACAGGATTGACTTCATTACAATCTCCTTCACAACACACCAGGTGACCTCGCCTGGCCGAGTGCAATCCACAATTGCAACGGATGTAGGGACGTTTTTTATACACGCGGGGATGTGACTTTACATTGGCCGTGCGCTTTGCAAATGCTAAACTGCTGAGAATATCTGGTAAAGGCTCATGGTAATGGCAGCAATTCATATTCTAGGTGGGGGCACAGACGCGCCCCTGCGCAGTGACGTCGTACTCTCAACCCCTGGTCGCGGAACGACCGCGCGAGAAGTGGCGAGAATCTGCGCGGAGTGGGGGCTTGGCCAGACCACCCGTCTCGCCCTGACTGAGCGCGCTGACCCGAAAGGGTGGGCGCTTCGTACGACGCAGGACGTGTCGGATTACGTCGACGAGCTGCTCGAGGACGAATCTGTCAAGGTGCTCGTGATGGCCACCTCGCTCTGCCGTTGGCGCGCGCTCGAGGGGGCGGAGGAAAAACCGTTGAGCGCAAGACCGACGGCGGGCGATATCGCGCAGGTGACGCTGGTCCACGGCTCCAGCCCTGAAGACCTAGTCCGTGCACGTCGGCCCGACATCGTGCTGGTTTCGACGTTGCGGACCGCAGGGAAGGACGACAATGGCTTACTAGTCGCAACCCTGAGACACGCGCGCAAGACCGGAGCTAACGTGGTCATCGGTCGCGACATTGAATCGCGTGACGTCTTCGTGGTGGGGCGGGCG